>CAMBTF010000108.1 GCA_945870545.1 Akkermansia muciniphila | reverse complement strand
GAGACATCGATGACCACGTAGCCCATGCCGTAGCCGGAGGCGAGGAACATCATGCCGTCGTGGTATTGGGGATTGCTGGCATTCACGTCATAGGATGTCCGCCAGCCGAAATCGAAGACAGGTCCGCCCTTGCCATCGAGATTGTAGGCCACGAGCTGGCGGCCATGGAATGCCGCGACGAGTTCCTTGCCCTTGTGGGTGAAAAAGACCGGGGTCGCGTATCCCGGCTTGGTGTCGTCGCCCGATTTCCAGCTCACCTTACCGGTGGATTTCTCCAGCGCGTATAGGCCGCCGTCGTCCGCACAAGGCAGGCAGTAGAGCAGGTTTCCTTTCACCACAGGCGAGGCGGAAAATCCCCAATCCGGCACCTTGCCCTTGAAATCCTTTTTGTAATGGACGTTCCATTTCGGTTTTCCGTCCGCCATGGAAAGGCAGAACAGGTTCCCGGATTTGCTGAGCGTGTAAACGACATCCCCGTCGATCGTCGGCGTGGCGTTCGGGCCGCCATCATAAAGCTTCGGGTCGAGTTTCTCGGGGTATCTGTGAGTCCAGATTTCCTTCCCCGTCGCCGCATCGAGGCACCAGACGATGTCGGTGTTGTCCTTGTTACCCATGACCACGACTTTCTCGCCAGCGATCGCAAAGCTGGTGCAACCCTTGCCGAGATCCTTGCGCCAGAGTTCCTTCGGCTTCTGCTCTTTCCAATTCGTCCGGATTTTCCCCTCCACCATCCCCGATCCATCCGGCCCAAGGTAGCGCGGCCAGTCCTGGGAAAAGGCAATACTGGGAAGAAGTATGAGGAGGAGGGGAATGAGGATGGAGGGGATTTTCATAGCTTGAATTTCACAGAAGGAAATGATCGCCGTCTTGTCAAGGCGCGGTGATGCACCTGCCCCGGCTGCGCTCACCGCGCATACGCCTCGACCGAATCGCAGGTGCAGACGAGGTTGCGGTCGCCGTGGACATTGTCGATGCGTGAGACAGTGGGCCAGAACTTGTGAGTGCGGAGATAGGGCAGCGGGAAGCCAGCCTGTTGGCGCGTGTAAGAATGCGGCCATTCGTCGGAGCAGAGGACGGCGCTGGTGTGCGGGGCGTTCTTGAGCGGGTTGTCTTTGGCGTCCATTTTCCCACCGATGACATCCATGATCTCACCGTGGATGGAAACCATCGCGTCGCAGAAACGGTCGAGCTCGGTTTTGGATTCAGACTCGGTGGGCTCGATCATGAGCGTGCCGGTGACCGGCCACGACATGGTGGGCGCGTGGTATCCGTAATCCATCAGGCGTTTCGCGATGTCCTCGACGGTGATGCCGGATTGATCGGAGAGCGGACGGCAATCGATGATGCACTCGTGAGCGACCAATCCCGTTTTCCCAGTATAGAGGATGGGGAAAAAATTTTCCAAACGCTTGGCAACATAGTTCGCGTTGAGAATGGCGATCTCGGTGGCGGTTTTCAAACCGGCGGCTCCCATCATGGCGATATACATCCATGAAATGACATTGATCGAGGCGCTGCCGTAGGGCGCCGAGCAGACGGCGTGCGATTTCTCCTCCAGTGCGAAGTGGCCGGGCAGGAAAGGCACGAGCTGCTTCGCGACCCCGATGGGGCCGACTCCCGGGCCGCCGCCGCCATGGGGGATGCAGAAGGTCTTGTGAAGATTGAGGTGACAAACGTCCGCGCCGATCAGGCCGGGCGAGGTGAGGCCGACCTGCGCGTTCATGTTTGCACCGTCCATGTAAACCTGGCCGCCCGCGTCGTGGATGATGGCGGTGATCTCACGGATCGTTTCCTCGAAGACACCGTGCGTGGAAGGATAGGTGACCATCAGCGCGGAGAGATTCGCGCGGTGCTCCTCGGTGCGGGCGATGAGGTCGGCCATGTCGATATTACCTTTCTCATCGCATTTCACGCCGACGACTTTCATGCCGCACATCACCGCGGAGGCGGGATTCGTGCCGTGAGCGGAAACGGGAATCAGGCAGATATCGCGGTGGCCTTCGCCGCGCGATTCGTGGTAGCGGCGGATGGCGAGCAGGCCCGCGTATTCGCCCTGCGACCCGGCATTCGGCTGGAGGGAAACGGCCGCAAAGCCGGTGATCTCGGCGAGCCAGTTTTCCAACTGCGTGAGCATTTCCACGTAGCCGGTCGTCTGGGATTTCGGCGCGAAGGGATGGATGGAGGAAACCTCGGGCCAGCTCAGCGGGATCATTTCCGAGGTGGCGTTGAGCTTCATCGTGCAGGAACCCAGCGCGATCATCGATTCATTGAGCGCGAGGTCTTTCGTCTCAAGCCGCTTGATGTAGCGCAGCATCTCGGTCTCCGAATGAAAGGCGTTGAAGGCGGGCGCGGTCAGAAATTCAGAGCTACGGTCGAAGGCAGAATCCCATGCGTGGCCAGCGAGCGCTTCACCGGCAGGATGAACGCCGAAGAGGCGGCAGATCGCCCATACATCGGCGTTGGTGGCTGTTTCATCTAGGGAAATACCGACATGCCCCACATCAACCAAGCGGAGATTGAAACCGTGCTCCGGCGCCTCTTCGATGAGCGGCACGGCCTTTTCCGTAGCCACAATGATCGTGTCGAAAAATGCGCCGTCCTCGACCGTGCATCCACCGGAAACTAGCGCGTCCCTCAGCCGACGCGTCTGAGAATGGACGCCGCGCGCGATGTTTCTTAAGCCTTCGGGGCCGTGATAGACGGCATACATGGAGGCCATCACGGCGAGCAAAACCTGCGCGGTGCAGATGTTCGAGGTGGCCTTGTCGCGGCGGATGTGCTGCTCGCGGGTCTGGAGGGAAAGGCGGTAGGCGGGCTTGCCCTGCGCGTCGATAGACACACCGATCAGGCGGCCGGGCATCTTGCGTTTCAGCGCGTCCTTGCAGGCCATGAAGCCCGCGTGCGGCCCACCGAAACCAAGTGGCACGCCGAAACGCTGCGAGGAGCCCACGCAGATGTCCGCGCCGAACTCGCCCGGCGATTTCAGCAAGGTCAGCGCCAGGATGTCCGCCGCGCAAATCGTGACCGCTCCGACCTCATGACATTTTGCGAAAAAGCCTTCGAACCCATCGATGCGCCCACGCGTATCCGGATACTGCACGATCACCGCGAAAAGCCCTGAAGCGGACGCCGGGTCAAACCTTTCCCAATCCCCCACCATCACCTCCAAACCCAGCGGCTCACAGCGGGTTTTGACCACATCGATGGTCTGTGGGTGGCAGCGGTCGGAAACGAAAACCGACTTCCCGTTCGGCTTTCCGGAAAGCGCGAGGGTGACAGCTTCGGCGGCCGCAGTGCCTTCATCTAACAGCGAGGCATTGGCCACATCCAAGCCGGTGAGATCGGTGATCATCGTCTGGAAATTGAGCAAGGCCTCCAGCCTCCCCTGTGCAATCTCGGCCTGGTAAGGCGTGTAGGCGGTATACCAGCCGGGATTTTCCAAAATGTTCCGCAGGATCACGCCGGGCGTAAGCGTCCCATAGTAGCCCTGACCGATGAAATTCTTAACCACTGTGTTCTGATCCATCCATACCCGCAGAACACCCAACGCTTGGTTTTCGGAAAGCGCGGGTGGCAAATTCATCTCACCATCCATACGGATACCGCCGGGAACAGCCTCGGAAATCAGCCCATCAAGCGTGTCGTGGCCGACTTTTCTGAGCATCTCGGATTGCTCTGATTCCGAGGGACCAATGTGACGAGGCAGGAAGGAGGATGTGGCGACCATGTGCGTGTCCCTGTCATGCAGCAGGGATGCCAAACCCGCAACCAAAAGAATACGTATCTTCCGTTTGACCCGCCTCTCATGCGGCCTATGGATTACAGAAATCAGAAGATAAAAACCTCATCGACGAACAAGCCATATCGAAGCTCCAAGAGCTGCTCGGAATGTCCTCCACCTGCCTGTTCGCAAGCAAGCTGACGGAGCTACCCATCCACATTTCCCCCATGCGCGTCCAGGAAACGGATTAAAAGGGACGCCTGTGGTTCTTCTGTGCGGCGGACAGCACGCACAACCGACACATCAACGCCGACCCGCTGATCTCCGGGATAGGGGCGTTGGGCAGAATTTTTTCTCTCCAGAATATCTTCCGACTCTAAACCCCCACCCGTAGATCCCGGATGCTCCACAGCACCCCCTTCGCCGCCGAGCCGCTCCCGCGCATCCGCCGCGCCCCATCCTTCCTCCTCTCCGAAAACCTTTCCCGTGAGCCCTCAAACGCCTCGTTCACAAAACCCTTGCTCCCGATCACCGCTCCCTCCGTGAAATACCTCACTCGGCACCTCAGCATCTTCGCCATCGAAAGCTCCGGGAGGGGCTGACGCCTGTCTGCCCCAGCCTCCAGATACTCCGCATCATTCATCCCCCGCGTCCCATCCTCTTTTCTTGCGTCTTGTGTCTCCAAGTCTTGCGTCTTACCCGGTTTCCTCTCAAGCGCCATCTCCAGATAGCGCCGGTAACGCCGCGACGCCTCCTTCCACCTGCCCGCATCAAAGCCCGTGTCCGTGTCTGAGGTGATCGCACGCACCAATCCTTCCCGCGCCTTCTTCCCGTTCCCTTTCGCACCGCCGCCCACCGCCTCGCCATACCCGCTCCAGCGGTAATCCGCCGGCTCCTCCACTATTCCCGCCCGCACCGGGTTCAAATCGATGTAAGCCGCCATCGTCCGCGCCGCTGTGCCGCTCTCTACAATCACGCTCTTAAACCTTTCTTCCCAAAGGGTTCCCGTCCGGCTGTGGGTGCGGTTGAACCAGCGCGTGAACCGCTGCAGCACGGTTTTCATGAACTCGCTAAGATCATGCATCCGCTTCGTGAAACGCCCGTGGATTTCCGCTACACGCCCGGGGTCCCCCCCCTCAATACCACCCTCCGTCCGCGCCGCCACCAACTCGTCGGCCACGGATTTTACGAAGTTCTCCCCGTAGAAAACCCCCAGCCTCCGCAGCAGCTCCGCATCCGAAATCCCACCCGCAGGCAGCGGAGGAACCTCAAGCAGTATATGGAAATGGTTCGACATCACGCAATACGTCAGCACCCGGCAGCCGCTGAAATTCTCCATCATCCGCAGGAACGTCCGGAACTTCTCCCGCTCCTCGTCCCCGAACACGAACCGCCTGTCCACCACCCGCGAGACACAGTGGTAAATGGACGGCTTCTCCTCCGACTCAAACCACGGCGCGATCCAGCGTTTCTTCCCTTTCTTGCTCGTCATGCCCCCATCCTGCCCAAAGAATCCCCCCAGTCAAAAGAATTCTTACAATTTTCCCGGGAATTTATATTGGAATTTATATTCTGTTTCCTCAATGCTGTCGATCCTTCTTTGATTTGCGGGGTTCACCCGGCCAATGCGCTCAGGATGGCCAGAGCACGCCGAGCATGACTGCCACGGTATTGTGGATCATGTGCTGGGCCGTGGTCATCCAGAAAGCTCTGGTTCTGGAGTGGCGGCGCCAATGGGTGTAGGTGAAGGCCAGGTAGAAGCCGCCCACAACGCCGGCGGCGAGGCCCGTACTGAGTCCTACCATAAAATGCAGCGCCGCGAACACGATCATGGACAGGATGAGTTGCACGCTCCGTCCCGCGCCGCACAAGCGTGCCAAACCCACAGGCAACATCTGCAGCAGCAGCGTTTCCAACCATGGTGCCACCAGAATTGCCAGGACAACGAAGCTCCCGGGATCCCCGATCTCGCGGTCTTCGACGCCCAATAGGCCAAGAAGAATTGCCACGGTCATGGCGATCAGGAACGCTTCCAAGGTGACCCGCCAGAGATAATCTCCCAGACTGCGCCGCTCGTGCCTGCGGAAATGCCTGCGCAACCAGCCCACCCTGGCATCGTCCTCCACGGAACCATGCGGCGGCCAGTTCATCGGCCGCGGCGGAGGCAGGGCGGCCGGCGGCAGGGGCGGCGGGGTTTGTTCGGTCCATTCGGCCAAGGGTCGCCAGCCAGCGGCCCCTACGGGCTGCACCAGCGTGCGACCGTTCACCCGCCCCTCCGCCACCCAGCGCTGCAGTTGCTCAAGCGTGGCCGAACCATATTGCCTGCCGTCGGATCCGATGAGGTGATACAAGCGTTTTTGGGGTTGGGTTTAGAACCATTCCTTCCGCCTGTCCACATAGGTGCGGACGAATTCCTCGTCGGATTTGGTCAGATACACAATTCCTTCGATAAGACCAATGATCGC
>CAMBTF010000107.1 GCA_945870545.1 Akkermansia muciniphila | reverse complement strand
AGCCGAGCGGGATCGTGAAGCCCGCCTTTTTCGTGGCGGCGTCCATCCAGTCGATGAAACGCTCGCGCGCCAGGATCGAGGCGGCGGCGACGGCGGTATCGGATTCTCCCTTGGTGCGCTGATCGAGTTTGAGGGAAATGTTTTTCCGCTTCAGCGCGGTCTGCAGGACATCAGCGCGCGCGAACTGATCGGAAAGGGCGCGGGGGCAATCCGGTTTCTTTTTCGCGAGTTCCTCGATCACGGTGGCATGTCCCCAAGCGAGCATGCGGTTGAGGTTCTTGAAGGTGGCGTAGAGTTCATTGTATTTCTCCGGGCGCAGGGCGATCACATCGTAGGCGATGCCGGGCGTGGCCTTGATGACCGCCGCGAGCTTGCGGATCGCAGCGGGCGTGGTGACGCGTTTCGAATCCATCACCCCGCTCTTGATCAGATGCCGCGTGATTTCCGCATCGGTGTAAACCCCGGCGATGCACAGCGGCCCGAAGAAATCGCCCTTGCCGCTCTCGTCGATCCCGAAGTGCGGCGCGAAATGTTCCGGGTCGGCGATTTCCTCGTAGCCGAGCTTCGCCTCGCCCGTGACCTGCGGCTCCAGCGTGAAGCGGATGAAGTCCTCGGTGTCCTTGCCCTGGATCAAGACCTTCGGCCCCTTCGCATATACGCTGACGTTGAGCTTGCCCTTCTTTGCGGCGAAAATCGTATATTCCTTCGCCACGAACTCGAAGCCCTGCTCCTCCAGCGCGGCCCGGAGTTTCCCGACCTGGTCGGCGTTGAGCGGAGCGGTGTGCGAGGTCATCTGGCAGGTTTTTACGTGGTTCTTTCGCGCGAGGCGAGTCATTCGCGGGCATACATCCGGGAAAAGATGAATCCCATCCCTCGCCAGCCGCTTGCTTAGAAAAGCAAAGCCACCGCTTGAAACACGATCGCAAACAGAACCAGTTCCAACGCGCCGAGGGCGAGCAGACGGTTCATCCGCTCATCGGGCGGGAGGGTGAGGACACCCCAGATGATGCGCATGCCGATCACCAAGACAGGCAGGCTGGCGAGGCCAAAAAGCGGATAACCCATCGCCAGCCAGGCGACGCCGAGAAACGCCGCGCCCTTGATTTCCAGCCAGATCACTGCCGCCGCCACCTTCGGCCCAAACCGGACTGCGAGCGTGCGTTTCCCGACCAGCGCGTCGCCTTCGCGGTCGCGGAAATTGTTCACGGAGATCAGCACCGCGGAGAGCAGGCCGATCTGACCGCCTAACAGAACCGCCTCCCGCGGCCATGCCCCCATCTGGACGAACACCGTGCCCATGACCGCCAGCAGGCCGAAAAAAAGGATCACGAAGATTTCCCCCAGCCCCCGGTAGGCCAGCGGAAACGGCCCGCCGGTGTAGCCGTAGGCGAGGAACAGCGACGGCAGGCCGATCGCCAGCATGGGCCAGCCCCGCTCGATCACGAGGAACGCGCCGAAGAATGCCGCTCCCGCCAGAAACACAAGGCCCAGCCCCATGACCTGCACGAAGGTCATCTCGCCGGTTCCTGTCAACCGCCTGGGCCCCGTCCGCAGGGCTCCGTCCGCGCCGTTTTTTCCGTCCACCGCATCGTTAAAAAAATTGGTGGCCACCTGCACGCACAGGGCTCCGAGAAGAGTGCAGATCCAAAGCCATGCATCGAACGCTCCGGAAAGCTCCCAGGCAAGCACCCCTCCCGCCCACACCGGCACCACGCCCGCCGCCAGGGTTTTTGGCCTCGCTCCGGACATCAACGCTTTGATAAAAAATAGGGATCTCATCGTTCAATCGGCTTTCATCGTCCCCACGTAGGGAAGCGACCAAATCCTGCCGGGGAAATTCGCTCCAAAAACCGGACTTGTGAAAGACAATGTCCTTCTCTCGCGTTTTTTTCTGGAAGGCCGCTTGGCATCCGGCGGTAATCCGCTTTGATCGCAGCATGGAAGACAACTCCCACCAGACGCCCGCGCAGAAATTCGCCGGCATCCCCGCCGCCGATGACATCGCCCGCCAGATTTCCGGCATCCAATACCCGCTGCAGCTGAGCTTCAAGATCCTCGCGCTTGCCAGCCAGGCGAGCGTTACCGATGCGTCCGGAAAAACGATGCTCTACACCAAGCAGAAGATGTTCAAGTTCCGTGAGCACGTAGAGATTTTCACGGACAACACACAGGCCACCCGGCTGGCGGAGATCAAGGCGGATAAGGTGATCGATTGGTCGGCGCGCTACTCATCGACGGATGCCTCCGGGCAGCCGATCGGATCCGTAGGACGCAAGGGCTGGCGCTCGATCTGGCGTTCGCATTATGAGGTTTTCAACCCCGGTGACGCGGCTCCCGATTTCTCCATCCAGGAGGAAAACCCCGGAGCGAAGTTAATCGACGGATTTCTCAGCGAGATCCCGATCATCGGCATGGCCAGCGGATACCTTTTCCACCCGCGCTATCTCGCAAGCCGCATGAACGGCCAGCCGGCCATGCGGCTTGAGAAAAAGGCGGCGTTTTTCGAAGGCCGCTTCGAGATCACCAAGTGCGGCGAGATGACCCCGCGCGAGGAACTGAACCTGATCCTCTCCTTCATGATGCTCGTCATGCTGGAGCGGCGGCGGGGATAAGGAGAAAGACACAAGACTTGGAGACACAAGACACAAGAAAAGAGATTGGGGAATTTGAAATTGGATCATTGGGTGAATCACTCCGCCAATAACCAAAACCATTTATGGTTGTCCCCTGAGCATGGCCATCACTTTGCCGTAATCCAAGGTCGAGGCCTGTTGTTGGATCTGGGGTAGGAGTTTCTGGTGCAGCGGCTCCGCTTCGTGGCGCAGGTTTTGGAAAGTGGTCTTTGCATCGATCCCCGACCAGCTCCTGCCGTTCGCGTAGTAGCGCTGCGCAAGTTGTCCGATCGCCCATGTGCTCGCGAAGGAAAACGCCGAGCTGGTGATCTGATCGATTCCCTTTTTCGCGAAGCCGCCCGCCGTCTTTCCGAGGAACTGCTTGCCGAGCTTGCCCGCGAAGCCGCCGATCATTTTCCGCGCAAAACCCTCCACGACCTGCGAGGTCGCGCCGAGACCCGCCGCGCCGAGAAACTCGAGCAGCTGCATCTTGTCGAGGGAAACGCCGTGATGCTTGCCGACGGAGTTCACCAGCTTCATCTGCAGCGGGATGATCGCCATGGTGGAAAGGGTCTCGGGCAAAAGTTCCAGCGCGCCGTTCAAAATCGAATACTTGAGGATCACGGAATCGACCTCGGATTTTTGATCCACGGCGGCGGGCAGGGCCGGCGGGAGCGCAGGCAGCATGGCGGGCGCAACCTCGTCGATGCCCGCTCCGGCCACCTCATCACCGGCGGTGACCATTTCCGCCGCCTCGGCTTGGGCGATCCCGAGTTCGCCGCCCAGGCTTCCCAGAAATTCCTTTTCCGCAGGGCTGGTCACGCCATCCGCTTCACAGACTTTCACCGCCATCTCGTAGGCCAGGTGCCGCCACTCGGGCGCATCGAGCTTCGCCGCTTCCAGCGCGACCGTGGTCCGGCGCAGCAGGACTTTCTGATAGATTCCGGCGGCGTTGAACTCCGGCGGCAGCAAGGACTCGCCGATTTGTTTGAGTTCCTCGCGCTCGGCGTCCGCCTTTCCCCCGTCCGCAAACGCGGCCAGCAAACAGATCGAATACAGCGCCTCTTCGCGCCCGGTGGGTGAGGTGGTTTCTGACATGCCGCGAAACTACCGAGATTTGCCATGTCCGCAAGCGGCGGATGTCGTGTGATGAAGAGGATATTGCCGTTCGGCCGGTCATCAGTTCAGTCATCCGGCCTCTTCAAGGCTTTGCGGGCCTTGGATTCCAGCTTCGTGATGCTTTCCGCCGGGGGCAGCTCCTCGGGCATGGTCCCGCCGAGTTCCTTGATGGTCTGGCGGACTTTGGCTCCGACTTCGTTGTGGGCTTTGTTCGCCTTGTCCTTGCCGGTGATTTTCTCGCGGCGCAGTTTGTCCTCCGCTTGGGTGGCTCGGAAGAGATTGGCGGCAAGTTCGGTGCTGCCCATGTGGTCGAGGATTTGCTCGCCCTTTTTCAGCCCCTTGCGGCGGTGGATGTCCTGCGCCCCCAATCCCCCGTAGAGCCCCATGTAGCCGTGGTTCTGGAAAATGGCGTAATCGCGGGAATCGATGACACCCGCCCCTTTCGCCGCATCGGCAAGCTGTGTGTTGTGGGTGCGGAGATCGGCGCGGATGGCGAGGCGGCGCTGTTCCTCCAACTCCTCATCGCCCAGTTCCTGCCGACGCGTCTGAATGGCGAAGTAGGTCTGCCCCTTCGCGACGATTTCCTTGGAGGGATCGGCATTCTGAATGACGAGGTAACAGGCGTAGCGCGACATCATCACGGTCTTCAGCTTGCGCTGCGCTCCGCTGCCGATCTCGACCATTTCGGTGACGTCAACGAAATGGTCATCTACACGCTGCCCGCTGTTCAAACAGGCGGTCCGGGCGGATTCGATGACGGATTGGAAATTCCGGTAATCCGCGTAGCCAAGGACTTTGGCGAAGTCCCGGCTGGACCAGAATTCGTTGCCAGCAGGATTCGTGCGGCGGATGGACTCGAAGGGCGTGATCTCGTGACTCATGGCGGAGTCGATTATGTTCATGTGAACATTTTAATCAAGGACGTAATGATCCACTCCCCGTTTCCCTACGCGTTCTTTACCTTCTCCCATGCCGCCGTCCATAGTGGCAGCTTGTCGCCGAGGTATCCGATGGGTTCGCATTTCGAGAAAACTTCGTCGGGCGGGAAAAGGATGGGGCTGCCACGGAAATCCTCGGTGAGACTTTTGTAGGCGGCGGTGTTTGGCGCGCGGTAGCCGATCCATTCCATATTTTCCGCGGCCACCTCCGCATCGCAAAGGTGGTTGATGAAAGCGTGGGCGAGGTCGGCGTTTTTCGCGGATTTCGGGATGCAGAGATCATCGCAAGGAAAGGAAGCGCCTTCCTTCGGAATGACGATCTCGATGTCGCCGTTCTCTGCCTGAACGGCGATGAGGTCGCCGGCGTAGCCGTGGACGAGGTGGAACTCGCCGGATGCGATACCGGATTTGTATTGTTCGTTCTCGAACTTCGCGATGTTCGTTTTCCATTCGATCGCGAGCGCGGCGGCGGCCTCGAGCTGGGCCGAATCGGTGGAATTCAGGGAATGGCCGAGGTTTTTCAGCGCGGCTCCGAGGACTTCGCGCATGTCGTCGAGCAGGGTGGCGCGGCCTTTCACATCGGCGCGGGAAAATAGGCCCCAGGTCGGCTCGGCGTCTGGCACTTTCGATTTTAGGTAGGCGACGCAGGTGGGGGCCATCATGTAGGGCGCGGAAATTTTCATCTCCGGATCGAGCGCGTGGGTGAGGTAAGTTTTGTCGATGTTCGCAAGGTTCGGGAGCTTCGCGTGGTTGAGCGGTTGGAGCAGGCCTTTCGATTCGAGCTGCTTCACGGCGTAGGAGGAAGGGACGAGGATATCGTAGCCTGTGGCGCCGGACTCGATCTTCGCGATCATCGCTTCGTTTGAATCGAAGGTGTCGATCACCACCTCGCAGCCGTGGGCTTTCTCGAAAGCGGCTTTCGCTTCATCGCTGAGGTAATCGGCCCAGGTGAAAACGGTGAGTTTCGGCTTCGCGGATTTTCCCGAGCAGGAGGGCAGGAAACCGGCGGCGAGCGCGGCGGATGAGGTGGCGATGAAATGGCGGCGTTTCATGATGGCTATCGGTTTACGGGACGCGTGAGGCGTTGGGAAGCGAATACGAGCAGGAAGGTGAAGAGCAGCATGAGGGTCGAGAGAGCGTTGATGACGGGCAGTTCCTTGCTTTTTTTGATCATCGAATAGACCAGCGTGGGCAGCGTGTCGGAGCCGGGGCCTTTGACGAAAAAGGTGACCACGTAGTCGTCGATGGATAGGGTGAAGGCGAGCAGCCCGCCTGCCAGGACGCCGGGAAAAAGGATGGGCAGGGTGATTTTCCGGAACGCTTGGAAACGTGTCGCGCCAAGGTCGCGGGCGGCCTCGACGATGTTCGGATCGAAATCCTGCAAGCGCGCCAGTACGACCAGTGTGACATAGCTGAGGCAGAACGTGATGTGCGCGATGGTGACTGTGGCGAGCGAGAGGCTGACACCCGCCGCGATGAAAAGCAGCAGCAGTGACATGCCCATGAGGATGTCGGGAAGGACAAGCGG
>CAMBTF010000106.1 GCA_945870545.1 Akkermansia muciniphila | reverse complement strand
AGCGCGAGCGATTTCAGCGCGCCATCGTGCGCCATGGTTTTGTCGTAAAGCTTGAGAGCCTCCTCGCGGGATTGGGCGGTGGCACCCAGGGCGGCGGAGCGTGCGGCGAGTAGCAAGGCCGCCTGGGATCGCTGGGTGCCCGGCTCGGCTGCGGCGAGTTTTTCGAGCGCGATGCGGGCCTCGTTGTAGTTCCCGGAGCGGAACAGGTTTTTTCCTAAGATCAAGGACGCTTCGGATGATGCGTGGGTGCCGGGAAACGCGACGATGATTTCGTTGGCCAAAGCCACGGTGGCGGCCGGATCCCCGGAGAGATCGAGCAGTTGTAGGCGGACGAGGATGAGGCGGGTAGCGGAGGCTTCCGGCAGCTTGCTTTCGGACGTTCCCAGGGTGTCGATCTGTGCCTTTGCGAGCGTGAGATCCGGCGGCACCGAGCTGATGGCGGCTTCCGCGATGGCCAACCTTGCTTCGTCGGCCCGGGCGTGTTGGGGATGTTCCCTGAGAAACACATCGAGTGCGGAAATCGTTTCCCGCGGCGTATCCGAAGCGAGGGCCCGCTCAAGGGCGAGATCGACGGAAAGCTCCTCCCTCACCGCGGGATCCAGATTCTGCACGGTGATCGACGCCCCCGGATCCTGTGCCAACGCAGATAGCGCGGAGTTCAAAGCGGCGGCTGCCTTATTTTCCCCCACAAGCGATTCGGCGGCCTCGCGAAACAGCTCGGAAGCCAAGGTCGCATCGCCCCTTTCAAAGGCGTTCTGAGCTTTCAGAAAAGCGGCCTCACCTTTCACGAGGGTCGACTTCGCGCTATGCCGTAGGTGATCTAGGATATCGAAAGCGGCCATCGTGCTGCCCTCTTCCAGCCTCCACGAGGCGAGAGTGAGCATGCTGCCCGGTACGAGGAAGTGTTGGGGCGCGAGAACTCCCAACCTGCGCATGAGGGTTGGCGCTTCCGCCTTGGCGGACGGAATATCGACCCTGCGCATGCCGATGGAGAGCGCGTGCAAAGAGAACGCTTCGAGATCCGTGAGGGGTTGCTGCAGCTGCGGCCATGCGGAAGCGGCGCTGTCGGTCTCGGTGTTTACGAAACCGCTACCGGTCGGGAGATGCTTCGGTGACCAGCCAGAAAGAAGTGCCAAGGTCGGGTGATCGGCGCTGGTTATGGTCGCGGGCAACCAGGCGATGATCCGGTCAAACATCGGGGTAAGCAGCGAAGCCTCCGCCCGCGCTTGGATGAAAGTGAGCAGGAATTCCGTGGCACCCTCCTTATCCCCCAGAGCGGCCATGCAATCCGCCCTGCCGATCACAGCCAGGTTATGGTGTTCCAGGCTTTGCCCTTCGGGTTTCGAAACCAGAGATGAGAAAAGCGGCTCGGCTTCGGTCGCTTTGCCCTCGGCCAACAGCAAACGGCCTTCCAGAAGGTTTGCGTAGCGCAAAAGCTTTTCGGGAATGCTGGATGCTTCCGGAAAAAGTGCGCGTGCTTCCTCGCTGCGATCCAGATCGATGAGCAGTCCGACCCGCCGTAATTTCGATTCCACCGAATCGATAAGCGACAGCGCCTCAAGGGCGGCATCTGGAAGGGAAAGGGACATGCGCAGGTTCGCTGCCGTGAAGGCGGCTTCCTTGCGGTGGGGTGATTCGGGTTTCGCGGCGAAATCGGCAAGCGTGTCGGCGGCCTCGGCGAAGCGGCCTTTTCCCGCCAATGCCTGGCCGAGCCAGAACCCCGCTTCCGGGTGCGCGCGCACGGTTGAATCCTCAAGAATGGCCAGCGCCGCATCCGGCCGACGATCCCTGATCAGTGCTTCCACAAGCAGTATCCTAAGCTCCGGCACCCGGTCCGCAGGTAGGTCCGGCGCAGCGGCGGCCGCCTCCAGTCGCAGAGTCGCCACATCCCAAAGGCCGCTACGGATGGCACTCCTCGCCGAATCGATAAGCGGAGAAAACGTCTCCGCGTGGGCGTTTGCGAAAAACATCAGGCATAGGATGGCGGGAATTTTTTTCACCGCGCCCACCATGAAACGGGGGAAGGGGCTTTGGAAGCAATAAGATGGGCGGGGGAAACGCAGGCCCGGCTTTTTTTATTCGAAGGTGACCTCGCCTTCCGCTTGCAACAACCGCGACTCTTCACTGATGGTCTTCCCGTTATGAGTTGCCGCTTCCGCCCTTGCATCGACCTCCATGAGGGGAAGGTGAAACAAATTGTCGGCGGCAGCCTGCGCGACGACGGCACCGCGCCGCGTGAGAATTTCGTATCCGAAAAGCCGCCCGCATGGTTCGCGGAAACGTTCCGTCGCGACGGGCTGACCGGCGGGCATGTCATCATGCTAGATAAAGGCAACGAACACGCGGCGAAAGAGGCGCTCGCCGCGTGGCCGGGCGGGATGCAGGTCGGCGGCGGGATCCGTCCCGGAAACGCCGCCGCGTGGATCAATGCGGGTGCGAGCCATGTCATTGTCACCTCCGCGCTGTTCGATACCGATGGGAAATTTCTCCCGCATATCCTCGATGAACTCGTCGCGGAGGTCGGGAGCGAACGATTGGTGATCGACCTTTCCTGCCGCCGCTCCGGTCGCGGCTGGACGGTGGCGATGAACCGTTGGCAGACATTGACCGAGCTCGACGTGACCGCCGGAACGCTCGATTTGCTCGCGCCATTTTGCGATGAGTTCCTGATCCATGCCGCCGATGTCGAGGGGCTGTGCGGCGGGATCGACGTGGAGCTTGTTTCCATGCTGGGCGGCTGGGGGAAACTTCCCGTGACCTACGCGGGCGGTGCGGCATCGATGGATGACGTTCTTCTCGTCGGCGAAGCGGGCAGGGGAAAGGTGGATGTCACGGTGGGCAGCGCGCTGGATCTTTTCGGGGGGCTTGGCGTCCGATACGCGGATCTCGTCAGCCTCGGGCGAAAATGAGCCGATGCGGGCTTGCCATGTGGCATGTGATTCCTAGTCTGTGCGCCCAGCTTTTTCAAAAACAACGATCCATATCCTCGCCACTATGAACAACCAAGCACTTGCCAACGCCGCCAACGAAGCCCGCGGCCTCGCCATGGACGCCATCCATGCCTGTAACTCCGGCCACCTCGGACTCCCGCTCGGCTGCGCCGAAATCGGCGCCGTCCTCTTCGGCGAGAGCATGCAGTTCAACCCCGACGCCCCGCGCTGGCTCAACCGCGACCGCTTCATCCTCTCCGCCGGCCACGGCTCGATGTTCCTCTACGGCTGGCTGCACCTCTCGGGATACGCCGTTTCCAAGAACGATGTCGCCTCGTTCCGGAAGCTTCACTCCAACACCCCCGGCCACCCGGAATTCCATGAAACTCCCGGTGTCGAGGCTACCACCGGCCCGCTCGGACAAGGCATCGCCAACGCCGTCGGCTTCGCCATTTCCGGGAAACGCGCCGCCGCGAAATTCAACACCGCCGAGCATACCCTTTTCGACCACCACGTCATCGCCCTCCATGGCGACGGCTGCCTCCAGGAAGGTGTCGCAAAAGAGGCGATCGCCTTCGCCGGCCACAACGGCCTCGACAACCTCGTCCTCATCTATGACAGCAACGATGTCACCCTCGACGCGATGGCGGACATCACCCAGAGCGAGTGCGCGAAGCAATACTTCGAATCGCAGGGCTGGGACGCAGTGGAAATCGACGGCCATGACCTCGCGCTGATCGCGAAAACCGTCTCCAACATGAAGGCATCCGACAACGGCAAGCCGAAGGTGATCATCGCCAAGACCCTCATCGGGAAAGGCATCCCGGAAGTGGCCGGAACCGCAAAAGCGCACGGCGAAGGCGGCGCGAAATTCATCGAGGCGGCCCGCGCCGGACTCGGCCTTCCTGCCGATGAGCATTTCTTCGTATCCGAGGAAACGAAAGCCTTCTTCGCGGAGCGCAAGGCCGTGCAGGCCGCGAACTTCACCGCATGGCAGACGACCTACGACGCATGGGCGAAGGCGAACCCGGATCTCGCCAAGGAACTCACCGATGGCGTCGCCGCCTCCGTGCCTTCCAATCTCAGCGAAAAGATCGCCGCGTTCCCGGCCGACTACAAGGACGCTACCCGCTCGGCGGGCAGCAAGGTGATCAATGACGTGGCCAAGGCCATGCCGCAATTCCTCACCGGCAGCGCCGACCTCTTCGGCTCCACGAAAAACTATCTCTCCGGCGAGGGCGATTTCTCCGCCAAGAACCCGCTCGGCCGCAATATCTGGTTCGGCATCCGCGAGCATGCGATGGGCGCGATCTGCAACGGCATCGCCTACGACGGTCTCTTCCGCGCCAGCGGTGCGACCTTCTGCGTCTTCGCCGATTACGTCCGCCCCGCGATCCGCCTCGCCGCGCTTTCCAAGCTGCCGACGACCTTCATTTTCACCCACGATTCCGTCGGAGTCGGCGAGGACGGCCCGACCCACCAGCCGGTGGAAACCGTCAGCGGCCTGCGCGTGATCCCCGGCCTTGATGTGATCCGCCCGGGCGATGCGGAAGAGACGGCCGGCGCCTTCATCGCCGCGATGATGCGCACCGACGGCCCGACCTCACTGATCCTTACCCGCCAGGCGATCCCGCTGATGAATCATCTATCCGTGCAGGAGCGCCGCGACGGCGTGCTGCGCGGCGGCTATGTGGCTGTTAAAGAATCCGGTGCACTCACCACCATCCTCATCGGCACCGGTTCCGAGCTCCAGCATTGCGTCGAGGCCGCGAAACAGCTCGGCGACGGCGTCCGCGTTGTCTCCATGCCCTGCGTGGAGCGCTTCGAGCGCCAGTCCGCGGAATACAAGGAAAGCGTCCTTCCTAAATCCTGCTCGAAGCGCGTCTCCATCGAGGCGGGCGTCACCGACATCTGGTGGAAATACGTCGGCACCGAGGGCAAGGCACTCGGCATCGACCGCTTCGGCATCAGCGCGCCCGGCGATGTGGTGATGAAGGAACTCGGCATGACTTCTGCGGATGTCGTCGCCGCCGTTTCCTAGTTTCCTCCGCATGGCCGGATGAACGGGTAACTTCTTACGATGTCTCGCTACCATATCCACCTTCAACGTGCATGGACGGATCGCTGCTGCTGCTGGGGGTGAAAGGGACGGAGCTTTCCTCTGAGGAAGCAGTACTTTTCAGGAAACTGCGACCAGCGGGGTTCATCCTTTTCACGCGGAACATCGCCACACCGGAGCAGGTACGGAAACTGACGGACGATCTCCGCGAGCTTTCCTACGACGACCCTATCCTCGGCATCGACCAAGAGGGCGGGCGGGTGACGCGTACGGCGGGGATCGCACCCGCATGCCCCTCTGCGGCGGCGTTTGCGGCGAAACCGGAGCCGGAACAGATCGCCAGGGCGGGGGAGGCGACGGCGGATTTGCTACGGATGCTAGGGCTGAACCTGAACTTTGCGCCGGTGCTGGATCTCGATCATTTTCCCGGGAAGCAGAACGCGCTGCGGCAACGTTGCTGGGGGCGGGATCCGCAGGATGTGATCGATCGCGCGGGGATGTGGAACCGCTGGACGCGTAAGCGCGGGATGCTCGGCTGCGGCAAGCATTTCCCGGCCTGCGGGCGGGCGATGAGCGATCCCCACGAAGACCTGCCTTTCTCCCACGCAACCAAGGAAGAAATGATGCGCGAGGACGTGATCCCCTACACCGCGCTGATGCCGGAACTCGATGCGGTGATGCTTGCCCACGTGATGTTCCCGGAGATCGACTCGGAATTTCCCGCCTCTCTTTCGAGACGGATTGTCACTGGCTGGCTGCGTGATCAGCTCGGGTTCGACAAACACCTCGTGATGACCGACGACCTCGACATGGGCGCGATCATGAACCGCTACGGCCGCGGCGAGGACGTAAAGCTAGCGATCGCCGCCGGCAACGATCTGGCGATGATCTGCCACCGGACGGAGACAGCGGAAACGGCCGCGAAAGCCATCGCAGAGTTGCCGTTAGGTGTCCGCGATGATGCGCGGGCGAGGGTGGAAGCTTTTCGGAAAAAGCTTTCGCCTCCCACCCCGCTTACCCACGGGAATTGGGATGTGATCTGCGCAAAGATCCAAGCGATCCGCGATACCATTCCGGAGCCAGAGCCGGGAGATGAGCGCAGCGCGGTGACGCGTTATTGAATCGGCGCTGGCATCGCTTCGCATCACGCGTGCCAAGGCTAGGGCTTTTCCAGACGAGGCGCGGAGTGGCCGACTGCCTTGATTTTTGCGAAGAGTTCCTGCAGCTCCTTCACGGCCTCGG
>CAMBTF010000105.1 GCA_945870545.1 Akkermansia muciniphila | reverse complement strand
CCGAAGGTGTCTCCTGGTTCGTAGAGGCGAAAAACCTCACCGATGAAATCCACGCCGCCACCCACGGCGTGATCGACAACGCGGGCGGCACCGACCAACGCCAGTTCCTCCCCGGCGACGGCAGATCCGTCTTCGCGGGGCTGGAGTGGACATTCTAATATGGAGAAGGGTTTTACAACCCCTTCCCCTCAACCCAAGCCGCTTCACAGCTTACCACAAAGGGGTTGCAAACCCCTTCTCCATATCCCCATGAAAAAATCATCCGCAAGCTTCACCGCTACCTCGGCCTCATTTTCTCCGTCAGCATCCTGATGTCCTCCGGCAGCGGGGTCATCCATGTGCTGATATGTCCGCGACTGGACGCTCACCCTCCTGACTGTCGGCTAAAAAGCCTGGCTTTTTTTACATTAGGGCATGGCTTTCGCCGGGAACGCGAGTTTGCAACTCGCAAGCCCATGATCGGAGAAAGAAATAGACCTTCGAGATTTGTCCCTTTCGCCTTATCCATGGGCATGCGGGTGGCAAACCCGCGTTCCCAGTGGTTTGATTTCCCTTAAATTGACGCGCATGTCCGTTGGGGCAAATCGTTGAACTCCGCCACGCTTCCACATCCGCTCTTGTCCAATATCGAGATGGGAGGCAAAGTTCGCGCGTTCATGCGCGCGACGGCTTTCCGATGGGTGATGCGCGGCGAGCCCTTTTTACCGAACGGGCGCGCTGCGGCAGAGGATTTCCCTGAGATCCTCCGCCACCTCGTGCGCCAGCGGGGCATCCCGGAGGGCGAGGCGCTGGAGGCTTTCCTGCGCCCGAAGCTCAAGGATCTAAGCGACCCTTTCCTGATGCCCGACATGCGCGCCGCCGTCACGCGCATCCTTCAGGCGGCGGATCGGAAGGAGAGCGTCTGCATCTTCGGCGACTACGATGTGGACGGGATTTCCTCGATCACGCTGATGACGAAAATCCTCCGCGCCTACGGGCTGAAGCCTCGGGCGTTTGTGCCGCGCCGGGGCACCGAGGGCTACGGGCTGAGCTTCGCAGCCATCCAGCGCTGCCTCGCGGAGGGCGAAAAGCCCGACCTATTGATCTCGGTGGATTGCGGGACGGTTTCCACTGACGAGGTCGCTCACCTGCGGGAAAGGGGGATTGATGTGATCATCGCGGATCATCACGAACCGAACCCAGAGAGCCGACCGGATTGCGCGGCGATCGTGAACCCGAAGTGCGGCGAGGATTTCACCTACCTCTGTGCGGCGGGAGTGGTGTGGAAAATCGGCCACGCGCTGATGAAGGAACGGCCCGTCGGCCTCGATCTCAAGGCGCTGCTCGATCTCGTGGCGGTGGCCACCATTTCCGACATCGTGCCGCTGGTGGGGGAAAATCGCCTACTGGTTCGTCACGGGCTTAAAGCGCTGCCCGGCACGCTGAACCCGGGGCTGCGCGCGTTGCAGGAGATCACGGGCTTGAATGCAAACCCGACGGCCGGCGATGTCGGTTTCCGCATCGGGCCGCGGATCAACGCCGCCGGGCGCATGGATTTCCCTGAGGACGCACTGGCCACGCTCAACACCGATTGCCTCGCCACCGCCAGGGAGCTGGCGCAGAAACTCGACACCTACAACCGCAGGCGGCAGGACGTGGAGACGCGAATCCGTAAGGAGGCGGCGGCCGAGCTTTCCGCAGACATCGGTAGGGAAAACGATCCGGTGATCGTGCTCGGCTCACGAGATTGGCACCATGGCGTGGTCGGCATCGTCGCCTCGCGGCTGATGCGGCAATATCACAAACCCACCTTCGTGATCGCGATCGATGAAAACGGCATCGGCAAGGGCTCGGGTCGCTCCATCCCCGGGATATCTCTCGTCGAGGCGATCCGCGCCTGCTCCGGCGATCTCATCGCAGGCGGCGGTCACGCGATGGCAGCAGGCCTCTCGATCCGGGAGGAGAACATGGCGGATTTCCGAAAACACTTCGCGGAATACGTGTTGGAAAATAGCAGCGAGGAGGAACGGGTGCCGAGGCTGACTTATGATGCGGAGATCACCTTCGCGCAGCTTTCCCTGGATTTCCTGGCGAGCTACGAGCTGCTCCAGCCTTTCGGAAACGGCAACCCACAGCCGGTGTTCGTCGCGCGCGGGGTTGAACTTAGCAGCCCGCCTTTCCACATGAAAAACAAGCACCTGCGCCTCACTCTCCGCCAGGGCTACCACGAGCAGGACGCCGTCTTTTTCGGAGGTGGCGAGCATGAGCTACCCAAACCGCCGTGGGACATCGCGTTCACCATCGACCGCAATACTTTTAAGGGCAAAACCACCCTCCAGATCATCATGCAGAACATCCGGGGGGAGGAATCCTGATGGCAAGTCCACAATCGACAACCCGCCACCGGGGCTTTTGAATCGCGGCCATGCAATCAATGACAGGCTTCGGCCGTGGAACCCATAACACGGGGGGATGGACGGCAAGCGTTGAGGCGGCCTCGGTCAACCGGAAACAAGCGGAGATCGTCGCGAACCTGCCACGCCAGATCCAAGGCCTGGAAGGCCGCGTGAGGCAGGCGACCCTTCCCCACATCTCGCGCGGGCGGGTGCAGCTCTCGATCAAACTCGAACGGCTCGAAGGCGACATTTCCGACCAGATCCGCATCAACCCCGCACTGGCACGATCTTTCGAGTCGGCGTTTTCCGATCTCTCGATGATCATCGGGCGGCAACTTTTACCAACACCGGCGGATTTCCTAAGGCAACCGGGCGTCATGGAAATCGGCGAGGCGGAGAGCGTCGATCCCGACGAGGCGTGGGAAGTCATTTCTCCCGCGCTCGAGCAGGCGCTTGCGAACCTGAACGCGATGCGTTCGGCGGAGGGCGGGCATCTCAAGGAGGATTTCCTCGCCCGTCTCGGCCAGCTCATGGCCTTCACCCAGATCATCGCGGATCACGCTCCGTCGCGCCCCGCCAAACAACGTGAGCTTCTGATGAAACGCCTCTCCGACCTCGGCATCCCGCTGGAGCTCGACGACGAGCGCCTCGTCCGCGAGATCGCGCTCTTCGCCGATCGTTGCGACATCTCCGAGGAAATCACCCGCCTGCATTCCCATTTCGCAAAATTCCACGGCTACATCGACGCCCCCGAAGCGGCCGGCCGCTCGCTCGATTTCCTCTGCCAGGAACTTTTCCGCGAATTCAACACGATCGGCTCCAAGGCCAACGACGCACTCGTCGCACAAACCGTGGTGGAGGCGAAGACGGAGTTGGAAAAGCTCAGGGAGCAGATTCAGAACATTGAATAAATGCTGACACGCTGAAAACTGAAACGCTGAAAATGGAAGAATCATGAGACTGAGCGAGGAGTTGATACAACGCACGAAAGGATTCGCATCGGCGGTGGTGCGCATCTTCGTCGATTTGCCGAAGCAGCGGTTGGAGGTGGCGGTATTGGGAAAACAAATGTTGAGAGCTGGAACATCGGTGGCATCCCACGCGAGGGAGGCATCGCGTGCACGATCTGATTCGGAATTCTGCTCGAAGTTGGATGTGCTGTTGCAGGAAGCCGATGAGACGCAGCTATGGCTGGAGCTTTTGATCGAGGACTGCGGCATCACCGACCCGCGCCTTCCGCTCGCGCATCGCGAGGCCGACGAACTGCTAGCTATTTTTACCACAATAGTCTCTAAAACCCGGCGCAAACCCTGATCTTCACAAAACACCTTTCAGCCTTTCAGCCTTTCAGCCTTTCAGCCTTTCAGCCTTTCAGCTTTTCAGTTTTTCCCCATATGTCCTTGCTCAACGACAGCCCCGACTCCGACCTCCCCCGCGAGAAGATCTACAAGTATGGCGCGGCTTCGTTGAGCAACGCGGAGCTCATGGCGATTTTCCTGACCTCCGGTTTGGTCGGGCGCAACGTGATCCAGGTGGCGGGCGATCTTTTGGAAAAATACGGCGGCTTGCAGGAACTGGGACGGTTGCCGGTTTCCGAATACATGAACAACAAGGGCATCGGGCTGGCGAAGGCTTGCAAGCTCGCCGCCGCCTTCGAGCTGGGTAGCCGGCTTTCGCGCGAGCAGATCCGCAGTGTGCCACTCGATACCCCGGAGCGAATCTATGAGCACTTCGGCCATCAACTCGGAAACCTACCGAACGAGAACGCGCTCGTGGTGACAGTGAACTCGCGCCTCGAACATACCAGCACCACCACGATCTCGGTAGGCACCGTGAACGAAACCTCGGCCCATCCCCGCGAGATCATGCGACCCGTGGTCACCCGCAACGCCTACGGTTTCATCCTCATCCACAACCACCCCTCCGGCGACCCCACACCCAGCACCGCCGACGACAGGATGACCGCAAAGCTCATCCAGGCCGCGGAGCTCATGCAGATCAAGATCCTCGACCACATCATCATCGGCCGCCCCTCGCCGGGCAGGAGCGCTTTCTTTTCCTACCGCGCCGCAGGTGTGATACCCTAGCCGCGAACCAATCCCGCCATGTTCCGCTTCCACCTCGTGCGCAACCTCCGCACAGCCTTCTGGCTGCTGCTGTTCGCGCTCATCCCGCTCGCAGCAGGTGCGCTGTATTGGGCGAACAAGACCGGCCTGCCCGAGGAGTGGCGGGAGGCCATCGAAAACGAGATTTCAAGGCGCGGGGTGCACGTAGAGATCGCATCCCTTACCTATATTCCGCTGCGGGGCTTCGTCGCGGAAAACGTGCGGGTCTACACGGAGCCGGAACGCATCCATGAAATCTCACGCTTTGAGCGCGTTCAGCTCGTCCTCGACAACGCTCTTCTCGCGCGCGGAGAGTTCCGCTTGCGGAAAGCCGAACTCCGCAACGCGCGCCTCTCGCTGCCCGTCGATCCGGAGAATCCCTCCGGTCGGTCGCTGGATTTCACCGGGCTTTACGGCACCATCATTCTAGGCGCGGAGCGCACCATCCAGATCCGCGACGCGCGCGGCGAGGTCGGCGGCATCAAGCTCGCACTCACCGCGAACCTGTTCGATAGGGTCGTCACGGAACAGAAAGAAGAGGACGAAAAAAGCAAGGGGCGGCGCCGGGAAATGATCGCCCGGATCATCGAGGAGATGGAGCACTGGGATTTCGGAACAGGGACCTCTCCGACCGTGCAGGTGGATCTGGGCGGCAACCTATCTGACAGGAAATCCCTCCGCGCGGATTTCCGGATCAATGCACCCTCGATCGAGAAAAAACAGTATCGCCTTACCGACGTGAGCGCCGAAGGCTCGCTCAACGGATACCTGCTTGAAATCTCCTCCTTGTCCGCAAAGGACGCGCACGGAACCGTGTCCGGCCACGCGGATTACCAGCTTTACAACCGCACGGGGCGCTTCGACATCGAGTCCTCCATCGACATCCCGCGACTCCTGAAATCATGGCTCGACACCCCCCTGAAGGGCGAGTTGCTCATCGGCGGCGGCCAGCGCATCCAGGCCGCCGGTGACGTGGATCTGAGCGAGCCTGAGCATCCGAAGGTGAACCTAACAGGGCATGCGGGATTCGAATCGGTGATGTTCAGGGGCGTGAGCTTCGACACTCTGGAGACATGGTTTTCCTGGCAGGACGGCAGACTTTTTCTACGTGACATCAAGCTGGTGCGACCCGACGGGATGGCGGAAGGGAAACTCCTGATGGAAGGGAGTAAAGTGCGCATCGCCCTGCATACCACCCTTCCAGTTCCGCTCTACGAACCGTTTTTCATCGGACAGCCACTTGAGCATGTCATCGCCGATTTTACCGAAAACGAGAACCCGTTCACCGAAATTTTCATCGAGGGCACGTTCAATATTCGTGATCGCTTTGATTGGGCATACACCGGTCACGGCACACTGAAAAATCTCTCCTATCGCGGCGTGCCCGTCGTATCCGGCGCGGCGCATTTTTCCGTGAACCACGACGAACTCGATTTCACCGAAGGCTCCGTGACCTTCGACTACAAGGACTACGCCCTACGCCGCGCGTTCAGCGGCCCGAAGCGGGGATCGGCCACGGTGGGGAGAATCCGCTATGATGCCGCCACAAAAACGGTCGGTGTCGAGGATGTAAAAGGCGACATTTGGGCGGCTCCGATGGTGCGTTTTTTCGCACCGAAGATCGCAGACGACCTGGAACAATACCGCTTCCACACGCCGCCCGCGCTCAGCGGATCGGGCGCCATCGATGTAACGCCGCAAGGCCGCACCGATCTCACCGTGAAATTCAGCACCCCCGGAAAGGCGGATTACAAATTCCTCGGAAAGATCGTCACCCTGCTGGAACCCGAGGCCACCGTAAACATGCGCGGTGCGGAGGTGCGCATCTC
>CAMBTF010000104.1 GCA_945870545.1 Akkermansia muciniphila | reverse complement strand
TAAATTCATCAGGGAACTTGAGCATCATCGCCACATCACCGAGGTTCGTGACCTCTTTGGCGGCAGCCGTGAAACGGTCCGTGGCGGGCGACAGCGAGACCGTCTTACGGGCGAACTCGGAGAGGGCTTTTGCCGCCAGCTCCATGCCCTCCGGCGTCCAGTGAGTATCGGTCTTCAGGTATGGGGGCGCCTCTCCCTCCTTGGCCTGCATGAGAAGTGGCGCGGGGTCGAAACAGGCCACCTTGCTGCTGGCAAGTCGCTCAACGAATTCGTCAAATGACGGGTTCTGAACCGCCTCGTTCCTGCCTTCGTAGCGCGCCGAGTGCCGCTCCGGGTGGATGGTGGGCTTAACCGGCGCGGGCATGACGATCAGGGCGATGCCACGCTCGGCGAGCTGGTCGCGGAATTGGACAATCGCCTTGAGCGGATCCGGCTGCGGCGCAGTCTTCAGCTCGCTGCCGCTCGCGGCACGCCGCGCGAGGATCTCCGGGTCGAGGAAACCCGGGCCGGTGAGCGAATCGATGTCCTTGCGGTAGAAGAGCCAGCCATCACGCCCGCAGTAGGCATCCTCGTTTCCACCTTTCAGCCACGCCGTGACCGGGACCTGCACGCGCGGGATCAGCCACTGCATGAGCTCATCGCGTTCTTTCAGCTCCGTCTCATAGCGCTGGATGTTCCCGAGTATCTGGTTGTTCACGCGGCTGCCGGCCGCGAGCAAGCCGTCCTTCTCTTTCTCCCGTGCTTTCAGTTCGGTATCCTTCGTTTGGAGGAGCGACAAAACATCGAAGCTTTGCGGCAGGCTTCGTTCGGGTTCCTTACCGTCGCGGATGGCAGTGAACTCCCGGCCCATTTGGAGTAGCGGCACGATTGTGATCGTGGCAATGAAGAAGAGCGTGAGGGATACGTTGATTGCGCGGGTCGATTCGGTATGCCCGATCTCGATCTTGGCGATTTCTTCGCGTGAGTAGTTTTTATAATCTGACATGGGGTCTCTCTAGAAAATGAAGTAAATGAAAGGATTGAACGCCTGAGCCTCCAAGAGGGCGAGCGAGAGGAGAAGCACGAAGCCGGCAAACGCGGCTTTGGGCCATGTCAGCCTGCGGGTGAAATCCCAGGTCTGCGGGCAGACCCAGATGACGACCGCAGCGAGCGCGAAGCTGAGAAGGAAATACGGCTGGTAGATGAGGCCGGCCAAGAGGTCGCTCCCGCTCTGGCTGGGGCCGAAGCCGAGCATGGTCTTGCAGTAGTCCACGGATGCGGGCAGGTCTTTGGCGCGGAAGAAGACCCATGTGAAGAGCACGATTGCAAAGGTGATGAGGGTCTTCATCGGCCCGGGCAGGCGGCCGTAAAAACTGTCCTTTCCCTGCGTCCGCTCGAAGGCGAGCATGCCGCCGTGGATCGCACCCCAGATCACGAAGTTCCAAGATGCACCGTGCCAAAGCCCGCCGAGGACCATGGTGATCCCGAGATTGATGTAGGTCCGAACCTCACCGAGGCGATTCCCACCTAGTGGAATGTAGAGATTGTCCCGCAGCCAGGTGGAAAGCGAGAGGTGCCAGCGCCGCCAGAATTCGGTGATCGATTGGCTCTTGTAGGGTGAGTCGAAATTCTTGGCGAAGACGAAGCCAAGCATCAGCCCCAGTCCGATCGCCATATCAGAGTAGGCACTGAAATCGAAATAGATCTGAAAAGCATAGGCCGTCACCCCATACCAAGCATCGAGCATCGAGGCAGATCCTGCGTCAAAGACCGTGTCTGCCACCTTACCACAGGGGTTGGCGAGGAGGCTCTTCTTTGCCATCCCAAAGGCGAAAAACGCGACGCCCCGAGCGAACTTTTCAAGTGTGTGGGTGCGCACCACAAATTGGTCGGCTACGTCCTGGAAGCGGATGATCGGCCCGGCCACGAGCTGCGGGAACATCGCGATATAGCAGCAGAAGTCGCCAAAATGCCGGATCGCCCGGGCCTCGCCCCGATAGACGTCGATCGAGTAGCTCATGGACTGGAACGTGTAGAAGCTGATCCCCAGCGGCAGCGTGATCCGCAGCAGCGTATCCCATTGGGCAGACTCAATACCAGCAGCGGTCATGGCCGCATTCCAGCCATCGAGGCCGAAATTGAAGTATTTGAAAAAGCCAAGCATGATCAGGTTCGAAACGAGCGAGATCAGCAGCGCGCTTTTCTGGTAGCGGGTGCGGTTGGTCGTCTCCATATTTACCCAGCGCACAAGAAACGGGATCAGCAGCCAGTTGCTCCAATGAGGGCGCGGCCGCTGATGCCCGCGGTTCTCCAACAACGGCACGGGGTGCTTCCAGGCCGCCGGACTCAACTGACCGACCTGGGCGAGTCCAGCGATGTAATCGATGAGCGTGCTAACGAACATCAGCAGAACGAACCACGGATTGGCCCAGCCATAGAAAACATAACTGAACAGCGTCAGCGCGATGTGCTTCCCCCGCAGCGGCAACAGGTAATACACCAGTAGCGAGAGCGGCAGGAAGTAGAAGACGAAGAGATGCGAACTGAATACCATTGTGTGTTTTTTTAATTTACTCCTCGAACCTTAACTCACTCCGGTTCGCTGGCGCGATGATTAGCTGGTAGCCCTCGTCGCTGACAAGACCAATGTTCTGACGAATGCAGTGGATGCGCAGGACGGGGTCCATGCCGGTGAAATGGCCCCGCTGATAAAAAAAGCCAGGCGTTTTAATCCGGTACACTCAGCGCGCACGCCGCGGAATGGATGAGCTGGCCATGATGATGACATTCGGGTTTTCCGCTACGGTGGATCACACCACAGCAAGCAAGATGGCGGCGGAGATTTGAATGGGGTTTTTCATGAAGGGAAGGGTTTTTTTGGGGGGATGGATTCAATCACCCATGCAGATGCCGACGGCCTTTGCGGCAAGGACGAGTTCGCTGTCCGGCTCGACGAGGCGGAGCTGGTTGACGGCTTCCTCAATGGGAACGGAATCGACATGGTATGCTTGGTAGGAAACCATGCGGCCGAACTGTTTTTCCTCGCAGAGTTTCACGGCCATCACGCCGAAACGCATGCCGAGGATGCGGTCGAAAGAGGTGGGCGATCCGCCGCGCTGGAGGTGGCCGAGGGTGGTGGCACGGGTTTCCTTGCCAGTGAGTTCATGGAGGCGCTTGGCGACGCGCTCGCCGATGCCGCCGAGGCGGACTTCGCCGCCGCAATTTCCGTCCAAGGTGACGATGCCTTCGTCCGGCATTTTCGCTCCCTCGGCGACGACGACGAGTGTGGCGTGGTGGCCTTGTGCGTCACGGCGGCGGATGAAGGCGGCGACCTTATCGAGGTCGAAGGGAATTTCCGGGATAAGGATCACGCTCGCGCCACCCGCGATGCCGCCCCACAGCGCGATCCATCCGGCGTGGCGACCCATGACTTCCAGAACCATCACGCGCTTGTGGGATTCGGCGGTGGTATTGAGTCGGTCGAGGCCATCGACGACAGTGGTGACGGCGCTGTCGAAACCGAAGGTCATTGCGGTGGCGCAGAGATCGTTATCGATCGTTTTCGGCACGCCGACAACGGGCCATCCGGCGCGGTAAAGCTGGAGCGCGGTGGTGAGCGAACCATCGCCGCCCACCACGACGAGCGCTCCGATTTCCAGCCGATCCATCGTGTCCTTCGCGCGGGCTATGATTTCCTCGGGCACCTCCGCGACATCGCCCGTGCCGACCTTGGCGGCGAAGTGGCCCTTGTTCGTGCAGCCGAGGATCGTGCCGCCGAGCTTGAGGATGCCGATGGTGTCGGTGGGTGTCAGGATACGGAAATCACCGGGCGGCAGCAGCCCCTCGAAGCCGTCGCGGAAACCGATCACTTCCCAGCCGAGCTGGTGTGCCGCGCCGACGACACCATGGATCACCGCGTTGAGTCCGGGGCAATCGCCGCCGCTGTTGAGGATGCCGATGCGCATGAAACTTTAAATTTTAAACTATAAACTTTAAACCGTAAGGAAGAATTATTTCACTGGGGGCGGGGTGGAGAGGATTTCACGTTTGGGATCTTTGACGGGGGCGCCGGCGGCGAGCCATGGGTCGTAGAACGCCCAGCCGGACTTGATGAGCTGGCGGGTGCGGTTGAAGCGGTCGGGGCTATTGAGCACCACTACGATGAGGCGGCGCGGGGTGACGCCCTTGGAGCCATCGGGTTTCGTGCGGACGACGGGATCGCGATCCATGCAGGTGGCGAGGCAGGGGCCGGCGGCGTTGGTGGTGCCGGTTTTCACACCGAGGATCCCTTGTTCACCGATGAGTTCGTTCGAGTTGGTGAGCATGTAGGCACGCTTTCCGGCGGGGCCGGTGACGGAAACCTGACGGGTTTTCTGGCGGGTGATGAAAGTGATCGCGTTGCGGCGCATCGCGTGGATCGCGAAACGTGCCATGTCGGCGGCGGTCGAGTAGCCGGGCTTCGGACCGTTCTCAAGGCCGTGGGTATTCACGAAAAGGGTATTCTTCGCGTAGATCGCTTTCGAGAGTTTGTTCATCTCCGCAACGAAGGTGACCACAGGATCGCCGCCCTTGCCGCGGCGGGCGAGAATCTGTCCGCCGACATGGTGGGCGATGCTGAGCGCCGCGACATTGTCCGAGGAAAGCAGCGCCGCATAGAGCGCGTCGCGGAGAGTGAGCGTGTCGCCGGGCGCGAGTTTCAAGGTGCTAGGCGTGGGAAGCTGGAGGACGATGTCCGGCACGCGGATCAGGTGTGTGGCGATGTCGGTCTCGGTGGCGGTGGCCCAATCGACCGCGACGATGGCGGTGGCCATTTTTGTGAGGGAGGCGACCGGGCGTTTCACCGTGGAGTTTTCGGCAGAGAGGACTTTCCCGGAATACGCCTCGACGGCGATGTGCGCTTCCTGGGCTTGGAGGCCGGTGACAAAGGCGAGGGATAGGAGGAGGAGCTTGCGCATGGGGCGGAGAGTAGGGGGCGGAGCGCGGGATTCAAGCTCGGGCATGACGATTCGGAATTTCAGTGGGCGGATGGCGGGAATCGGTTACAGTCGCCTCATGATTGATTTTCTCAAAGAAAGCGCGCCATGGGTCGTCGCGGGCATTTTGTTCATTGTTGGCTTGGTGGGTTGTGTGCTCCCGGTGCTGCCCGGGCATCTGTTCATCATCGCAGGAGCGATCGCCTACCGGCTGATGGTCGGACCGGGCGCGGGGATCGCGTGGTGGGGTTTTGCGATCCTAGTCCTGCTGATGGCCATCGCGCAGGCCTTTGAAATCATCAGCGGCTCGTTGGGCGCAAAATGGTTCGGCGGTAGCAAGTGGGGCGTGATCGGCGCGCTGGTGGGTGGCATTGCGGGGCTGTTTTTCCTGCCCTTCGGCCTGATCCTGGGGCCGCTGATCGGGGCTTTCGGCTTTGAGAAGGCTTTTGCGAAAAAGGACAACCGTGAATCCGTAAACTCCGGGGTCGGCAGCCTCGTCGGCGTCGTGGCGGGGATGGTTTTCAAGATCGTCATCGGCGTGATGATGATCGGGTGGTTCTTCGTGGACGTGTTTTGGGTGTAAACGCTGAAAACTGAAACGCTGAAACGCTGAAATGGGATAATATGCTTCTTTCGAGCTTTTCAGCCTTTCAGTTTTCAGCGTTTCAGCATTTACTTCCCCCGCCGTCTCCCGGGCGGTCGCAACGCGGCGCAAGCTCGCGTTGAGGAAAGTCCGGACACCGGAGGGCAACGCGCCTCATGAAAGTGAGGGACGGGTGACGAGAGGAACCCGGACAGATAGTGCAGCAGAAAGATACCGCCGATGGCCGCAAGGCACAGGTAAGGGTGAAATGGTGGAGTAAGAGCCCACCGCGAATCCGGGTAACCGGACGGCACGGCAAACCTCGCGTGGTGCAAGACATAACAGGGAAAGGGCTGCCCGCCCGCCAACTCCCGGGTACTAGTCGCATTCCGCGCAAGCGGGGCGCCCGGCGCAAGCCGGGTTGAGAGAAATGACCGTCCAGCTCCGGGTAAAACCGGGGTGGACAGAATCCGGCTTACAGGGAGGCGGCACCCCCTTTTTTTTGAAACCTTAAACTTTAAAATTTAAACCTTAAGGAAGAAAAACTGACCATTCTTTCGCATCGGAAGGGAAATCCCATCATGATAGGGCGGACCGGCACGGTCGGCCCTGATTGGAGACGGAGGAGCCGTAATCACGGATTGGTCGTGAAACCGCGGTCAGGTCTGCTTTTTGTTGTGGGATTTCACTCCCGCTGAAGTGGTCTCCTTTTCGTTACCCGAATTTTCGCAGCTTTATTGATACTTCAGTTCAAGGTTCTAATACAATCGGACCATACTCACCGGCTGGAACGATC
>CAMBTF010000103.1 GCA_945870545.1 Akkermansia muciniphila | reverse complement strand
TGGAGCTCGGGTTGGTGTTCCTCGTTTTCGCCTCCGGCGTGGAGATGAATCCGCGGCGGTTTAAGAGGTTCGGGAAAGCGGTGGTGTGGGTGGCGGCGGTGCAGTTTTCGCTGGCGATGGGTGTCGGTTTCCTCTGCGCGAAAATGATGGGTCTGGGCGGGCTGGAAGCGGTTTACATGGGCGGCGGGCTGGCGGCGAGTTCGACCCTGGTGGTGCTGCGGCACCTCCAAGCGCGCAAGGCGATGTTCGAGCCGTATGCCCGGGTAGTGACCGGGGTCTTGCTGCTTCAGGATGTGGCGCTGGTGCTTTTGATCGTGGTGCTCTCGCGGGTGGATGGTGGCGGGTGGGATGTCGGGAAAGGCTTGTTGGAAGCGGGCGTGATCGGCGGGATCGCGTGGGTCGCACAACGTTTCGTGATCCCGAAACTGGTGCTTCGTTTCAAGCCGGATGAGGAAAACTTGCTGTTGTGGCTGGTGGCGGTGTTGCTCGGGTTCGTGGGCGTCGCGTCATGGCTCGATCTGCCGCTCATCGCGGGGGCGTTCGCGGGTGGTTTTGTTTTCTCCGCGTTTCCCCTCAACGGTCTCGTGCGCGGGCAACTCTCCTCGCTGGTGGATTTTTTCCAGGCCATGTTCTTCGTTGCGCTCGGCGCTTTGCTGGGCGTGCCGGAAGCGGGGCTGTGGCTCCAGGCGGTGGCCTATTCGGTGGTGGTGCTGGTGGTGACACCGCCGTTGGTGGCGCTCGTGGCGGAGTGGCGCGGTTTGAACGCGCGCGCCGGGATCGAGTCGGGTCTGCTGCTCGCGCAGACGAGTGAATATTCTCTGCTTCTCGGCTTGGGTGGGGTGGCATTGGGGCATGTGAATCCGGACAATTTCTCGATCCTCGCCCTTTCGACGGTGATCACGATGGCGGCTACGCCTTTCCTCGGGCGTGAGGAAGTGGCGAATTTCCTGCTGCGCTTCCATCCCCTGCGGAAAAGGAAAGAGGCAGGCGAGACGCCGGAAGGTCACGTGCTCATCCTCGGCTTCGGCGCGGCAGGGATGTGGATTCTGAAACCCCTTCTCGCCCAAGGCGAAAAGGTGCTAGTGGTGGATGACGACGCGGTGGTGTGCGGCTCGCTTGCCAAAAAGAACATCCCCTTCCTGCGCGGCGATGGCGCGGAGGAGGAAGTGCTTGCGAAGGCTGGCGCTCGCGAAGCGAAACTAGTGATCGCCTCAATGCGGAGGGTGGGCGACTCACTCACGGTGCTGCGTTATGTGAAAGGCGTGCCGGTCATGGCGCGGGTTTTTGAAGAAGCGGATGCGGAAAAAATCCGCCAAGCGGGCGGCGTCCCGGTGATGAACTCGATGGCCGCCGCCGATACCTTCATGGCCTGGCTGGATGCGAACGACCGGGTGAAACTCTAGCGCGGTGGGGATTTGCGCCCGCCCTACATTAAGAGAAATATCAACCGCAGATGGACGCAGATTCACGCAGATGGAAGAGAATAGTTGCGTCTATCTCCAGAAGGATGGCATTTTAATTTTTGCCTCCAGTAGGAATGTTTTTCTTATCTGCGTCCATCTGCGTTCATCTGTGGTTGGATTTCTTGCATTTCCCACCGTCGGCTTCTTTTAAGAGGGCACCCTGACCCCGCCCCGGATTCCGTGTTGGCAAGCGGGTGCTGTGTCCTTAGCCTCCCTCCTTTGCATGTCAGAAAAAACTCATTTCCATTTTACGGGCGTTTGCGGGACGGCGATGGGCGCGGTGGCGGCCGCCATGAAACGGCGCGGTTTCATTGTGACGGGTTCGGATACGAACGTGTATCCACCTATGTCAGATTTCCTGCGCGGCGAGGGCATCCCCATCGCCGAGGGATATCGTGAGGAAAACATCCCGGCCGGAGCCGACGTGGTGGTGATCGGCAACGCGATCTCCCGCGGCAACCCCGAAGCGGAGGCCGCTCTCGATCGCAAACTCCTCTATCACTCCCTTCCCGAGGTGATGAAGGAGCATTTCCTGCGCGGGAAACGGAACTTCGTCGTCAGCGGCACGCACGGGAAAACGACCACCTCTTCCATGCTCGCGTGGCTCTTCCGCAACGCCGGGCGCGATCCCGGTTTCATGATCGGTGGCCTTCCGAAAAACCTCGGCTGCGGCGCGCATTTCCCCGACAGCGAAATCAACGTCCTCGAGGGCGACGAATACGACACGGCCTTCTTCGACAAGCGCTCCAAATTCCTCCACTACCTGCCGGAATGCGTGGTGGTGAACAATATCGAGTTCGACCACGCTGACATCTACAACAACGTCGAGGAGATCAAGCTGAGCTTCAAGCGCCTCCTAAACATTGTCCCACGCAACGGCATGGCCTTCGTCAACGGCGATGAGAAAAACTGCCTTGACGTAGCGGAGAAAGCGCCCTGTCCGGTGACGACCGTTGGCTTCGGCGAGGAAAACTCCCTCCGCATCACCGGCATGGAATACGACGAGTCTAGTAGTTCGTTCGTCCTCGGAGGCGAAAGCTACACCGTGCCGATGACGGGCGAGTTCAACGTCCGCAACGCAGCGATGGCGACGGCGGCAGCAAGCTTCGGCGGCCTCACTCCGGATGAGATCCGCGCTGGCTTGCTGGCCTTCGGCGGCGTCGCCCGCAGACAGGAACTTAAGGGTGAGAAAAACGGCATCAAAGTCATCGACGACTTCGCCCACCACCCGACCGCGATCCGCCTCGCCGTGCAGAGTATCCGCCAGAAATATCCGGACTCACGGTTGTGGATCCTTTTCGAGCCGCGCTCAAATACCACGCGGCGCGCCGTGTTCCAGAAGGAACTCGCCGAGTCGCTGGCGCTGGCGGACTTCGCCGTCGTCGCCGCGATCCCCGATCTCCACAAGATCCCGGAAAACGACCGGCTCGATCCCGTCCGCCTTTCCGCCGACATAGCGGCGATGGGTGGGAAGGGCTATTACCTCGCAGACAACGCGGCGATCATCGCCGCCGTAAAGGCCGAGGCGCTGCCCGGCGATGTCATTGCTGTGCTCTCCAACGGCGGCTTCGGCGGCATCCACCAGCAGCTTCTTGAGAGTTTGTAGGCGATTGTTCGCTTTACAAATCCGCCCGCCGCGCCCAATTTTCGCCCCCCGCACCAAGGAGAGGTGGTCGAGTGGTCTATGGCACCTGATTCGAAATCAGACGTAGTGTAACAGCTACCGTGGGTTCAAATCCCACCCTCTCCGCCATTTTTCGCCGCGTTCTACGGGGCTACGAATGGCAAGTCATTGAAGAAGTAAATCGGAAGCGAAGAATGTTCACAGGACTAGTCGAAGCGCTGGGAATGGTTGTTTTCCTCGAGGAAAAGGGCGAGCAGGCACGGCTTTGCATCGCCCTCCCATTTTCCAGCGAGCTCGCCCTCGGCGATTCCGTGGCGGTGAACGGCTGCTGCCTCACGGTGGCGGAAATTTCAGGAGCGGACATCGCCTTCGATGTCCTCGCGCAGACCCTGCGCGTGACTTCGCTGGGAAAACTCGCCGCCGGTTCCGTGGTGAATCTGGAGCGCGCGCTGAGGGTGGGGGATCGGTTGGGCGGGCATTTCGTGCAAGGTCATGTGGACGGCACGGGCGTGATCCTTTCGCTGGAGGAGGACGGGCAGGATCATGTGGTGGAGGTTTCGCTGCCCGCAGAGATCCACCGGCTTTGCGTCGGCAAAGGCTCTATCGCGATCGACGGCATCTCGCTGACCATCGCGGATCTGAAAAGCGAGTCCGCGATGTTCTGGATCACCCCGCACACCTTTTCCCACACGAACCTCCGCGACGCCAAGGCGGGCGATACCGTGAACCTTGAGGCGGACATGCTCGCGAAGCATGTGGCGCGGCTTCTCGGGGTATGAAATGTAAGGACAGGAATGTCCTCACTCCAGATCCTTCACGCAGCGGAAGCCGGTGTGGTTCGCTGGCGAATCGGCTTCTGTGGAGTGGCGTGCGCCGGGGCGGTAGCGCATGCAGTAGGAAATGTGGCAGAGGAAAGAGCCGCCCTTGATGACGTGGCTGGGTGCGCCGTAGCTTTTCCGGCCGGTGCCGCGGTTCACCCATGTTGCAGGGCCCTTGGGATCGCAGCTATCGCACTTCGAGGGGTATTCCGGATCGTAGAAATCGGAGCAGATCTCCCAGACGTTGCCGGCCATGTCGTAGAGGCCGTAGCCATTGGCGGGGAAAGATTTCACGGGGGCGGAGCCTTCGAAGCCATCCTCGGCGCTGTCCTTCGCGGGGAACTCGCCATGGAAGGTGTTCGCCATCCATTGGTCGCCGGGCTTGAGTTCGTCGCCCCAAGAATACATTTTCCCTTTCAGCCCGCCGCGCGCGGCGAACTCCCATTCCGCCTCAGTGGGCAGGCGCTTTCTCGCCCATTTCGTGTAAGCGGTGGCGTCCTCAAACGTCACACATACCACAGGGTGGTCGCCCTTTTTCGAGATGTCGGATCCCTTGCCCAGCGGCTGCCGCCAGTTCGCCTCCGGATCCCAGCGCCACCATGAGAGGAAGGCACCGGGCTCGTTCGGGTCGCCTTCGAATTTCTCTGGGGGGGTGAAAACGATGGAGCCCTGACGGAACGGTGCCGGGGGCAAGTTTGGAAGCGCTTCAGGCGGGAAATCCTCAAGCTTCGCCTCGCGCTCGGCGAAGGTCACGTAATTCGTAGCCTTCACGAAAGCGGCGAACTGGTCGTTCGTTACCTCGGTTTCGTCGATCCAGAAGCCCTTCACATCGATCTCGCGCACCGGCCTTTCCTCGGGAAATTCCTTGTGGCCGTAGGGTGTTTCGAAGCGGCCCTCCGATCCCATTTCGGTCATCCCGCCATCGATGCGCAGCATGCCGTCCTTTTTCTCAACGGTGCTGACGGCTTCGGGCTTCTCGCAGGAAACAAGCAAGGCCGCGAGGGCGATGGGAAAGCAAATGCGCATGCGGAAGGCTACGCGCCGGGGAAAAGCGTTCCACTAGAAAAATTCCCTGAAAAATTCCCGTGACGGTTCCCAACGGGGACAACGGTGATAGCGAAGGGTGCCGTGAGGCCTTGGACTGCTACAGCCTGCTGTAGCTTTACGCGAGACAGCCTGCCTGCCCGCCGTAGCTTCAGCGAAGGCTGGGCTGTCAGAGGCGGAGGACTGGGAGGTGAGCGCCGCAATATACCAATGCCGACCGGTTCGCAGCAGGCTTCGTAACCGAAAGCTACAGCAGGCTGTAGCAGTCCATGGCCTCCGGCGGTTCCTACCGAATCAGGATGTCTGCGGTTCGCTATTACCGTAACCCCCTTTGGGGCAAAGAAGGGTGAACCCTCAAAGCTTTGAGTTTCCCTCCGCACGGGAATCAGGGTAGCCTGCGCGCAGGATATGAAAGCGAGACTCACCAAGGAATTCCGATTCGAAGCGGCGCACACCCTCCCGTCATTGCCGGAAGACCACAAATGCAGGCGCATGCACGGCCACAGCTTTAAGGTGGAGATCTCCATCGAGGGCACTGTCGATGAGGAAATCGGATGGGTCTATGACCATAAGCTCATCTCCAACGCGATGGCACCCCTACTCGAAGAGCTCGACCACGGCTATCTCAATGACATCGAGGGACTAGAAAGCCCGACCATCGAGCGCATGGCCGGATGGTTCTGGAAAAAGCTCGCTCCGCAACTCCCGGGCCTGGCGGAGATCGTGATTTTCGAGACGCCCACCGCGCGTTGTTCCTTCCGGGGCGAGTTCTGATCCGGGCTTCAGACCACGGGAAACTCCACCCGGACCGTGTTGAGACCACCGGCTGCTGACCCCTTCATACCAAAAGCTCATGCCTACGAATTCCGGTAATCATAGTTCCAAGCATGATCCCGGCTGGGCGGCGGATGACAATGCGGCGCGTTTCCTGGAGTTTCAGAAAACGGAAAAGAACGCGTCGCCGCTGACCCTGAGAAACTATGCCGCCGCGTTGGGTGAGTATGCGGCGTGGCGCGCGGAAGGCTTTGAAAACTGGCGCGAGGAGACCGGCGACGACTTCCGGAATTATCTCCACACCCTCATGAAACGCGGGCTGAAGCGCACGACGATACGCCTACGGTTCGCGGCACTGCGGTCGTTTTACAAATACCTTGTGCTGAGAAGGGGCCTGGAAAAAAGCCCGGTGGCCGAGGTGCGGATGCCGAAGCTAGAGCGTAGCCTGCCGGTAGTTTTGAGCGTCAAACAGATGGAGGAGTTGCTCGATGCGCCGCTGAAAGAAGACGTTTCCGCGAAAGGCCCGCCTTGGCTGAAATTTCGCGATGCTGCGATCCTGGAACTTTTTTACTCCTCCGGCCTGCGGATTTCCGAACTGCTGGGGCTGGATGTGAGGGATGTGGATTTCGTGGACGAGGTGGTCAGGGTGGCGGGCAAGGGCCG
>CAMBTF010000102.1 GCA_945870545.1 Akkermansia muciniphila | reverse complement strand
GGGCTTTGGGGGATCGGGGTGTTTTCCACCGATCTGGTCGGCGATATTATCACGAATCATTTCAAGGCGAGCGGCGCGACGGTGGAAGAGATCAGCAAAGGAAAACAGATATGGGGTTCCCTGAATTTGCTTTGTTTCAACGTCGGAGCATTTTTCGGCATGATGATCTTCACCCGTGTGACGGAGAGGATCGGGCGCAAGAAAGCCTTCGCATTCTTCTTCCTGGGTGCGCTGGTCATCACGGTCTTCGTTTTCCAGATGCTTGGGAAAATCAACGGGCGCTGGGATATCCTGTGGATGGCACCCTTGATGGGCTTCTTCCAGCTTTCGGTGTTTGCAGGATTCTCGATCTACCTGCCCGAGCTTTTCCCAACCCGCTTGCGTGCGACGGGAGTGTCGTTCTGCTATAACGTCGGACGTTATCTCGCGGCGACAGGGCCCCTAACCCTCGCGCTGCTGGCCAAGAGTCTCGCAGACAAAGCGGCGGTGAAGGCTGCGGCGGTTGGTGGTGACGTGGGCATTGCGAAGATTGACGCCTTCCGCGATGCCGCCTCGTGGATGTGCCTGATTTTCCTGCTGGGACTGCTGGTCCTGCCTTTCCTTCCGGAAACGAAAGGCAAGCCGCTGCCGGAGTAGTAATCAGTTGCTTGGAAATCCGCCCACCTCATTTCCGCTGCTCCGTGAATGGATAGCGGAGATGCTCACTGCAGTCCTAAAGCATCGGGTTACCGATGCGGGTCATTTGCCCCGGTGTTTCTTGAAAATGGCCAGCGTCCGGTCGCGCTCGGTTTTGTGATCGACGCAGGGGAGGGGATAGCTGGGCGCGAGCGGACGGCCGTCTTCTGGGGGGGCTTGGAAACGTTTTGGATGGACCTCTGCGAGTTCGGGGATCCAGCGCTTGATGTATTTGCCGTCGGGATCGTGCTTGGCGGTCTGCGACCAGGGATTCTGGATGCGGAAGTAGGGGGCGGCGTCCGCGCCGGTGCCGGCGGACCATTGCCACCCGCCGTTGTTGGAGGCGATCTCGCCATCGGTGAGGTGCTGCATGAAGTGGGACTCTCCGAGTTTCCAATCGATGTGGAGATCCTTGGTGAGGAACATGGCGGTGATCATGCGGACGCGGTTGTGCATGAACCCGGTGGCAAGCAACTGGCGCATCCCGGCATCGACGATGGGGAAACCGGTGCGGCCCTGTTTCCAAAGCTCGAATTTCTCGCCGGGTTCGTCCCACGGTAGGCCTTTCCAATCTGCGTTGAACTCGTGGTCGAGGACATGCGGGAAATGGTGGAGGATGGCGAAGTAGAATTCCCGCCAGGCGAGTTCCTTGATGTAGATGTCGATGGACGCCTGCGCGGCGGGGGAGGCGGATTGCCGGGCTTCGGTGACTTTATGAAAAAGGGTGCGGACGGAGATCAGGCCGTAGCGGAGATCCTGCGAGAGGCGGGAGGTGCCGTCCTCGGCGGGGAGGTCGCGGCGCGCGGAATAGGTGGAGATGATCTCGGAAATAGCGCGATCCATGCGGATTCGGGCGGCGCGCTCGCCGGGGTCGGGAAGAGCGGCGGCGGGTGTTTCCAAGCCCCAGTAGGCGACCGTGGGGAGATCGAGCGATGGGATGCCGTTCGGAGTGGAAAGCGATTTTGGTTTCGGCAGCGGGGCGGGTTTTTCCAGCGAAAGCCAATTTCTCGAATACGGGGTGTAAACCTTGTAGGGGGAGCCGGATTGGGTGAGGGCGGCGGTGGGGTTGTGTAGGGTAACGTCGTCATGACCGTAGCAGCCGATGCCAAGTTGCTTGCAGAGTGTTTCGAGTCTTGCTTCGACAGCTTTTCCAAAGGGGTCGGGATCGCGGTTGAAATGGATGGCGGTCGATCCGGTCTCGGTGATGAGTTTTCGCAGTTCCTCCACGGCATCGCCCTCACGGATGATGAGGCGACCTTGCAGGGTTTCCAGGTTCCTAGCCAAGGAGGCGAGGCAGCCGCATAGGAAATGCTGGCGGTTCGGGCCGGTCCAATGATGCGATTTTTCCCAACGACTCAGAATGTAAACCGGTATCACCGGCGCGCCGTGGCTGCTAGCTTGATGCAGGGCGGTATTATCGGCGACACGCAAGTCGCGGCGGAACCAGTGAATGACAGGAAGCATCCATGATGAAAGCACCGTTCCGAATTCCGGAAAGCGGCAATATCGGGAAACTCATCAGAGGTTGGATAGCAGTGCCTCGCTTTTCTTGATGGTGGCGGGACTGAGTTTGCCCTTCACCCTTGGCGCGCCTTCGAGCATGCCTTTGAGCGCTTCCAGCGCATTCTCCGCCGCGTCTAGGGACTTGCGCGGACCACCGAATTTCTTGTCCGGGAAATACTTCGTGAATGTGGTGCCGCCACGGCTGATGCACAGCCGCCAGCCTTCGAAAGCGGCGTTTTCGTAAGTGAATCGTGTGAGATTTTTCTTCGATTTCATGGCTGAACGTGGATTTAAATTCACTACCAAGTAAGCTGCCTGAAGACCGTATTCCAAGCATAAAGGCTGAATCGCCCCGAAAATCTCGATTTTTTGGCGAAAAAACATTGCAAGACCGGCTCCGAACGACTTTCTTCGCGCCCCGCGAGCGATTGAAATCGAAAAGCCGTTGGTCCTCCGGGCGTGAAAGCGCCCTGCTCGCTGGAGGGTAACCCGGCAACCAAAAACAAACATGTCAGCCATCACGCTTGCTCGCTTCGAGCTCCCTAACCGTCTCGTCCGTAACGAGGAAACTGCCACCGACACCTACGCGCAATTTGTCGCGGAACCCTTTGAGCGCGGCTACGGCCACACCATCGGCAACTCCCTTCGCCGCGTCCTGCTCTCCTCGCTTGAGGGTGCCTCCATCACGTCTGTGCGCATCGCCGGCGTGCAACACGAATTTTCCAGCCTCCCCGGTGTGGTCGAGGATGTCACCGACATTGTCCTGAACCTCAAGAAGGTGAAGTTCGCCCACAATGACAAGGAGCCGCGCATCCTCGCCATCAAGGTCGAGAAGGACGGCGTCATCACCGCAGGCGATATCCAAGGCGATAACATTTACGACGTGGTCAACAAGGATCAGGTCATCTGCACCCTAGACAAAAAGGTGAAGTTCGATTGCGAGTTCGAAGTCCGCGTTGGCCGCGGTTTCTCCACCGGAGACGAGAACAAGCGCAAGGATCAAGCCATCGGCGTGATCGCGATCGACTCGATCTTCTCCCCCGTGACCCGCGTGAAATACAGCGTGGACACCACCCGCGTCGGTCAGATGACTGATTACGACAAGCTCACCGTCGATATCTGGACGGACGGACGCATCACCCCGCAGGACGCGCTCCTCCAGGCATCGGCGATCCTCCGCCACCACCTCGACGTGTTCGTCAATTACGACGAAAACGCTGTCGAATTCGAAGAGGCACCCGCTGAATCGAGTGAGGAGAATGCAGCACTCAAGAAGCTGCTCAACATGTCTGTCAACGAGATCGAGCTTTCCGTCCGTGCGGCGAACTGCCTGAACAACGCGAACATCACTTCCGTCGGCCAGCTCGCTATGAAGTCCGAGGCGGAGATGCTGAAATACCGCAACTTCGGGAAAAAGTCCCTCAACGAGATCAAGGACAAGCTCGTCGAGCTCGGCCTCGGCCTTGGCATGAGCTTCGAGCCTGCTCTTCTTGCCGGCGGTTCTATCGCCACCCGCGGCCCGCGCCTCGGTGCGGAAGACGAAACCCCTGTCGGTCTCGCCGATCTCATCGCGCAGAACCTCGACGACTGATACAAACCCTCCATCCAAACCATTAAAGGAAGCCACCGATGAGACATCGCCGCAATACTACCAAGCTCAAACGCACCGCCTCGCACCGCAAATCGCTGCTCGCCAACCTGGCTTGCAGCCTGATCGAGCACGGGCGCATCCGCACCACTTTCGGAAAAGCCAAGGCTCTGCGCCCTGTCGCCGAAAAGCTGGTTACCCAAGCTAAGCGCAACGACCTGCATTCCCGCAGGCTCGCCATCGCTTTCCTCCGCCAGAAGGAAGCTGTATCCAAACTTTTCGCTGAGGTCGCACCGGCCGCCGCGGATCGCCAGGGCGGTTACTGCCGCATCACGAAACTCGGCCAACGCATGACCGACTCCGCCCCGATGGCGATTATCGAGTGGGTCGATCTCCCCGCCGCTGAAGCCGACGAAGTGGTCGAAGCGCCCGCCGCCGAGGAAGCCAAGCCCGCGAAGAAGGCAGCCAAGAAAAAGGTTGCCAAGAAAACGGAAGCCGCGAAAACGGAAGCCGCGAAAACGGAAGAGCCCGCCGCTGCGGAATAATCCGTTCGAAAAGAATCAACATTCAAAGCCCTCCCGCGGAAACGCGAGGGGGCTTTTTGTTGGGCCGATCCCTCCCGTCACTTCGCCGGCATGCGCGTCTTCGCGGGGGCGTAGCCGGGGGCCTCGGCGGAGATTTCCCATGCGCCGCCCGGCTCCGCGCCGAAATCGGGAGACAGTTGGATGTTTCCGTTGAGGCTTCCGCGGGTTTCCGTCATGCCTGCGGAAAGGCCGAGGATCGCGGCGATGAGTTTGTCGGCGTCCTCCGGTTTCAGGGCGACCTGCGGAGGCATCGGGACATCGCCCCAAACACCCGCGCCGCCGGTCTTGAGCTTTTCCTCGAGGCGGGCGGAGGCATCGGCCTGGCCGGAATAGCGCAGCGCGACATCGAGATAGGAGGGGCCGACGGTGCCGGAATCCACCTGGTGGCAGGCGAAGCATTGGCTGGCGGTGGCGAGTTTCACGATGTCTTCGGAAAGCTCCGGTCCGCCGGCGTCGTGGCCGGTGGGCGGGATGTAGCGGGCGCGAACCTTGATCTGGCCGGGGTCAGGCAGTCGTTCGGCTTTGACCTTGAAATTCACCGCGTCGCCGTAGCCGGGCTTGCCGTTCGTTTGGCCGAGCTCGAGGGCGAGCGTGGGCAGTCCCCCGCCGGTGGTGAGCGGAATGCGGGCGATGGCGATCGCGCCCTTGTCATCCGTTGCGACGGCGCGGATTTCCTCGAAGCTGCCTTCCGGGATGGTGACGGTGGACCCGGTGCCGAGATTTCTTTCGGTGACACCTTCGGTGAGATACCATGTCACGGTCAACTTGCCGCCTTCGGGGTCGGCGGCCTTGTCCACGCTGTAGGTGTTGGCGGCGACTTTGATCGTGATCGTGGGGGGTTTGTTGCCGTCGTCGGGGCGGAGGCGGGAGACGGAGCCGTTCTTGTTGAAATACCAGTCGGAGCCGTATTCCAGGAGGACGAGCGAGCCGTCCTTGTCCATCTCCAGATCCATGGGGTGGACGAGTGTTTCCATGAAAACATCCAGCTTCTCGACCTTCTCCTGCGCGTCGAGTTTCACCTTGAAGATCTTGCCGCGCATCCACTCGTAGGTGAGCAGCGTGCGGTCGTCCTCTTTCCCGAGGATGTTGTGTTTCCTACTAGGTTCGTGGTAGAAAACGGGGCCAGCCATGGCGTTGCGCCCGCCCTCGCCCATGGCGGGGAATTCGTCGCTTTTCGCATACGGATACCAGATGAAAGCGGGTTGGGCGGGCGGCAATGTTTTCAGGCCGGTATTGCGCTGGCCGGGGTTTTCCGGGGCGGCGGGATCGGTCATTTTTCCAACCGTGTTGGCCGCGAAATCGCGGATCGGGTAAGGCCTGTTGTCGGCGATCACAAAAGGCCAGCCGAAGTTGCCCGCGGCCTTGGCCTGGTTCACTTCATCGTAGCCGCGCGGCCCTTTGGCGGTGGTATCACGCGCGTCAGGGCCGACCTCGCCCCAGTAGAGCGTTTTCGTTTTCGGGTCGATGGAGATGCGGAACGGGTTGCGGCAGCCCATCGCATAGATCTCGGGGCGGGTGTCTTTGAGGCCTTGCGGGAAAAGGTTTCCGGGCGGGATCTCATAGCCAGTTTCCGTGGGCTTGATGCGGATGATCTTGCCGCGCAGGTCGTTCGTGTTTCCGGCGGAGCGTTGGGCGTCCCATTCCACGCGCTTGTCGCGGTTGTCGATGGGTGCGACGCCCGCGCTCTCGAAGGGGTTCGTGTTTTCTCCGATGGAAACGTAGAGCAGCCCGTCGCGGTCGAACTCGACGGAGCCACCGAGGTGGCAGACCTTATTCTCGCGCTCGGTGGGGATTTCGAGCAGGTTGAGTTCGGACGCGGGGTCGATTTTCCCGTCCTTGAGTGTGAAACGGGAGAGGCGGCAGGCGATCACATCGGATGCGCTGTAGAAAAGGAACAGGCGTTGGTTTTTCACAAAATTCGGATCGAGCGCGATGCCAAGCAAGCCGTCCTCGCGGCCGTAGTTGCTCTTCGAATCCGCTACCCTCAACGCATGGACGGCGATCTCCCCGATGACGAAAGTCCCGCCGGTGTTCGGGTTGATGCGAAGGACTCGGCCTTCCCGCTCCACTACATAGAAATCCCCGTTTGGAGCGATGGAGACCTCCATTGGATCGCGGAGACC
>CAMBTF010000101.1 GCA_945870545.1 Akkermansia muciniphila | reverse complement strand
ACCGGCACGTTCAGGGTGAATTCCGCCCTCTCGGAAAAAGGGATCCAGGTGGGCGGGACGGAGGGATTTTTGAAATCGCCGGCGGGAAACACAAGCTGTGGAACCTGCGCGGCGGCGTCATCGGGCAGCGCGAGGTTTACCACCTCCTCGGCGGACGTGAGGTATTTCTCCATCAGCAGCGGGGAGATGGAAAGCACGTCGCCGATGTTGTCGAAGCCGTATCCGGTATCGTCCGGCGGGAAGGCCTCGGCGGTGTCGTATTCGATGCCGAGCAGGTCGAAGACGGCGTTTGCGTATTCATTGCGGTTGAGGCGGCGGATGGTGACGCGCCCGGGATCCGGCTTTTGGGGATCGAGCTTGAACACCTTGGACTCGATCCATGCGAGCAGCTTCTTGGTTTCCTCCACGCTCGGCTGCGCCTCATCGGATGGCGGCATGATCTGTGAGCGGAGATTTCTCCAGACAGGCATCCAGTGCTCGCGGTCGCCGAGGTGGGCGGAGAGATCCTTGAATGTATCCATCCGGAAATCACCCTCCCGCGAGCCGTCGCCGTGGCAGTCGAAGCAATACTCGACGAGCAACGGCTCGATCTCCGACTTGTAGGCTTCATCTGCGATGGCCGTTTTCGCGCCAAGCATCATGATCGGGAGGATATGGCGAGCATACATGATACCGTGATACGGTGACACAAGTTGCTTCCTTACGCCTGCGTGGCAATTCCGGAAAGCTGGACATTCCCCGTTCAATCCCCAAATTCCCCCGCGTGCGCTCAGATGATTGGACGGAATGGCGGGGTGAGATTGAGGCGACCCTGATGTTCGTCGTGCGCGGCGGCGAGATCCTTCTCATCGAGAAAAAGCGCGGCCATGGCGCGGGCAAGGTGAACGGCCCCGGCGGCAAGATCGATCCCGGCGAGTCTCCCCTCGAATGCGCCGTCCGCGAGACGGAGGAGGAGCTGCTCGTTTCCGTGAGCGATGCGCGCAAGGTCGGCGAGCTGTGGTTCCGCATGTCGGATTGCCCGGACATTTTCTGCCATGTGTTCCTCGGCTCCGAGTTCAGCGGCACGCCCACGGAAACGGACGAGGCCGTGCCGCTATGGTCGCCGCTCGACGCCATCCCCTACGGCCGCATGTGGGAGGACGATCGCCATTGGCTGCCCCTCGTCCTCGAAGGCCGGAGCATCCGCGGGAAATTCGTTTTCGAGGGCGAAACGATGGTTTGGAAAGAAATCACCGAGGTGGCATTCTGCGAACGCGTGAATCCGTTCGACGAACGATACGAGTCGTAGTAGGAACTCGGCGAACAATATGACTGTCCACACCATCCTCTTTTTTTTCGTTACCGCTACCTTGGCGATATCGCAACAGCTTAATCGCGTTTGGACGGACGAACAGGGACGCAAGATTAAAGCCTCACTGGTGAAGGTAGAGGACGAGTCCGCCATACTGCTGATGCCTAATGGGAGAAAAATTCCTTATCCCATCGCAAAACTCTCTAGGAACGACCAAGCATTTATCGAGAAGTTCCAGCTTGAGCGCGTGAAGGTGAAAGAAGGAGAGGGTGCTAAGCCTGCTGATAACTTCGATGCTCCGTGGCCTGACCGGATTTCCTACGACGGCGATCCGGAGATCCAAACAGTAAAGGAGGATGCGGATGCGAAGACGTTCATTTATGAATCTGCCAACTACCGCTATAACTGTGATGTGAGGCTCTCGAACTCCGTGGTCAAGGGCTTCGCCGTAATGTTTGAAGCCACCCACCAATTCGTGCGCGAGTTACCACTCGCCATCAGCGGTGGCGTGAAACAAGAGGGGAAATACCAAATTCTCCTGTTTGAAACGGAACAGTCCTACTACTCCGCCGGTGGCCCGCCTGGTTCCGCCGGGGTTTTCATCGGAGGGAAGAATATCGTCATGGTTCCTCTGACCAGCCTCGGCGTGAGACCTGTCGGTAGCGGATACATGCTTGATCGAGATAAATCAAACAAGACCCTGCCGCACGAACTCGTCCACCAGCTCACTCCGGACAATTACTACTCCCACGGCTCTGTGGGCTGGTTCACCGAGGGCTTGGCCGAGTACGTGGCCGTCACCCCATACAGCTATGGCAACTTCAACGTGAAGACGAATTTCAAACCTATTGTAGAATATGTCACCTCATATGGGAAAAAGGGCGATGGAGGACGTGCGATTGGCAAAGAAATCAAGCTAGGCAGCCTCAGAAACTGGATGCTGCAATCCTACGCATCATTTACCTCAAGCTCACAGGTCAACTACGGCTGCGGCCTGCTCATCACGAACTACTTCTTCCACATGGATCGCAATGAAGATGCTGCCCGCATCAAGAATTTCCTCAAGGCGCTTAACGAAGGTAAGGATGGCGAGGATGCGCTAAACGTTTTGCTGGATGGCCAGACATGGGAAGAGCTTGAGGAGGAAATCGCCAAGGCCTACTCACGCAAGGGGGTTGATTTCACTTTTTCCAAATGATGGGAACTACGGGAAATATCGTAGAAAAAGCCCTACCCGCCCTCCCGGGTCAATCCCCGGAAGCGCTCTCAGCATGGCTTTCCGCGCAGGGCGAACCGGCTTTCCGCGCGAAGCAGATCCTCGATTGGGTCTGGAAAAAAAAGGCATCCTCCTTCGCGGACATGACGAATCTCCCCGCCGCGCTGCGCGAAAAGCTCGCCGCCGCCTTCCGCCTCAGCGCACTGACCCACGCTCAGACCCAAGGTAGCGCCGACACCACGCGGAAGTTTCTCTTCCGCCTCCACGACGGCCGCTACATCGAGTCCGTACTCATCCCCGCGAACCCCGCCCTCTACGGTGAGAAATCCGACCGCCGCACGCTCTGCGTTTCCTCGCAGGTTGGGTGCGCGTATGGTTGCAAGTTCTGCGCCTCCGGCCTCGCCGGCTACACGCGGAATCTTGACGCCGCCGAGATTGCCGGGCAAGTGCTCGCCGCCGAGCAGATTTCCGGTGAGCGCGTGGACAATCTGGTCTTCATGGGCATGGGCGAGCCCATGGCGAACTTCGACCACCTCATGGCCGCCATCGCCCTGATCACCGGCCCGGAAACCCTCCACCTCGGCGCCCGCCACCTCACCATCTCCACCTCAGGGCTTGCCCCGCAGATCAGAAAACTCGCGGATCATCCCCAGCAGATCCGCCTCGCCATTTCCTTTCACGGCGCCACCGACGAAGTCCGCGACCGCATCATGCCGGTGAACAAGAAGTATCCCGTCGCCGAGCTGATGGATGCCCTCGCCCATTGGAACTCGACGAAAAAGCAGAAGCTCACCCTCGAATACATCCTCATCAAAGGTGTCAACGATTCCCTGGAGCAGGCCGCCATCCTTGCCCGCCACGCCCGCCATGTTTCCGCCAAGGTAAACCTCATTCCCTACAACACCGTCGAGGGTCTCGAATGGGAGCGCCCCGCCCTTTCCCACTGCCGAGCCTTCCAGGATGTCCTGAAAAATGCCGACATCACCGCCACCCTCCGCATCGAGAAGGGCCACGATATCGACGCCGCCTGCGGCCAGCTTCGCCTGAAACAGGAGACCGCCGAGGGGATTGTGTGAAAATCCAAAGCGCGGGAAGGTCTTAGGTTTGGTTCGTGCCGTTGTCGCGGGTGATTCGCTGTAGCGCCTAGCGTGAACGCTGCGGAACGGCCTGACAGTGCCCCGCGCTAATGGCGCCCATGGTTGATTCGAATTTCCGAGCCGTCGGCAAAGCCCTGAATGACAAGGTTTCCCTCCCCTGCAAATCTCATGGTCAGCCCGCCGGTCTCCGTTTGGTCGATCACACGCATCCCTTTCTTCTCCCACGATTTTTTCTGGAGCTCGCGTTGGCGGTCCATTTCAGAACCCGCGGAACTAGCCACGATGATCGCCTGCGGTTTCACGGCGCTGAGAAAGGCATCGGTAAGGCTGAGGTCGTTCTCATGGAGCCCGGCTACGATCACATCCGCCGCGAGATCGGTTCCCGATTCGAGAAGCGCCTCCTCACTCAGTCTGCCCGCGTCTCCGGTAAAAAGGATTTTCCAGCCCTTCCCGTGCAGCCGCAATACCATCGCGCGGTCATCGGCGAGCGATCCGAGATTACCATCCTTCGCCGAGAGCAAAACCTCGCCCCAAGCTCCACCCCCGAAATCAAGGCGATCCCCTTTTCCAGGAGTGGAAACACGGACATCCTTTGCACGGAAATCCTTCCACTGCGCCGCGGCCGTGCCCTGCGATGGCACCATCCCGCTGGCGACCTGCCGCAGCGGGAACATTTCCAAAAGCAACTCGGGTGGTGAGGCATGTCCCGCATCGGCGTGGGTAAGGATCACGGAATCGGGACGCATCCCCAGCCGCATCAGCGAGGGGCCGACCTGGCTCTCCAGCGAGAATTTCCCGCCGGTGTCGAGCAGGATGGCATTGCCAGCACCCGAGGTGAAACACGTGGCGGCGGCACCGTAGCCGAGATCGTAGATGATGAGCGTGTCTTTTTTCGTAGTCACGACAGAACCTGACCCGCCTGGTATCCGTGCGAAAAATCCTGCCGTTCCCGCGCAGGCATTGGCGAGGTGAGCGTTGGTCCGGTTAAGGAAAATGGCAGCGCTTTCTGAAAAAGGACGCAGCACGCAGGAAATCAGGGCGAGGCCAAGCAGCGCGTAAACAATGGGCACGAGCGCCACGGTCGCGAAAACCGAGATCGGCGATACCATGCCGAAATGGAAAGCCGTCAGCGGAGCAGAACCCACCGAGGCCGCCGTGGAAACGGCAAACGACTCCGCGAGATTTTTTCGGAAGCCGAGCCATTTTGCCCGCCAGAAGCCGGTCTCACTGGTCGGTAGAAAAAGCTCATCCGCCGCGATCCAAGTGAGACCGCGACGCGCCAGCGCCGTCCCAAGCCCGATGGCCGCGACGACGCCGTAGGAAAGCTGCACGCCGGGCATGCGGATTATACGATGATCCCACAGCAGGGAAACGATGAGCACCGCGCCGAGGGAGTTGAGCAGATCCGTCCTGCGGCGGAATGCGAAACCGCCGAGAAACACCGCGCCCATCCATGCCGAGCGCACGGCGGCAGGGCCGTTTCCCGCCAGCCACGAATAGCCGAACATCGCGGCGATGATCACCGGGATCGCCGCCCGCCGCGGGACGCCCGCCCATTTCAGCGCAAACCAGATCATGCTCCCCAGCATCATCACGTGCATGCCGCTGACGGAAAACACATGCAGCGTACCGCTCTCACGGAAATCCCGCACCAAGCCCAGCGAATCCTTCGCCTTCTCCCCGATCACCACTGCCAAGATCACCTTCGCCGCGAGACTTTCCCTGTCCAAGCCCACCGTGATGCTCTCGCGGAAACTCTTCTTGATGCCCGCCGCCCATGAACTCACCGGCCCGATCCATTGTTCCGAGCGCATCCCGTTCGCCCGGAAAACCGCCACCACTCCCTCGTTCCGCAAATTCTCCACGCGGTCCGGCACACCAGGATTTCTCTCCCTGCCGAGGTCTTCGAAAACCCCGCTCGCCCTCAGCTCGGTCCCGGCAGGCGGGGGCTCGCCCGTGCCGATCCAGCGCACTTTCCTGCCGCCATACTTATCGCCATGCAGCCGCGCGACCGCACTCCATTTCCCCTCCTCGCCGGTGCCATCCTCGGCCAGGCGCGCCTCCACCTCCGCCAGGCCGATTTTTGAAAACCGTGCCTCATCCGCCTCCTGCCGCGCGTCGCGGAACCGACCGCCGCCCCACACGATGGCAGCGAGGAAGAAAGCGATAAATCCCGTTTTCCACCCTCCGAAGCGCACCACCAGCGCCGCGAAAACAAGCCCGCCAAGCCACAGAAAACCCGGCGAAAAGTGATCGAGCGCCATGAGTGCCACCAGCCCGGCAGCCAGCGCGAAAAGCGGCCGTTTCGCCCACAACCGCATGATGAATTTTGACATCACCGTCTAGGCCATGCCCCATTCGTGGAGCTTGGTTCGCGCGTTGGCCGAGTGGCGGGTTTCCGGAAACAGCTCCATCACCTGCTCGAAGATCGCGACCGCTGCCTTACGGTCATCGGCGTCCTCGTCGTAGATTTCCGCAAGCCGGAACATCAAGAAGGCGGCATTGTCTTCCTCCCACTCCTGGCCTTCGAGCGCCTCGCGCAGGGTGGTGATCGCCGCCAGCGAATCCTCCAACTGGTTTTTCTGGATTTTCGCGATCTCGAGATATGGCATGCGGTTGAGCGGTTCCTGTTGCGCCCCCATCCTGAAGGCCTCGATCGCGCCCTCCCACTCGCCTTGCGCCATCAGCACGCGCGCCTGATGAAATACGTCCCTCTCCACCTCCTCGCCGCTGTCATAAATCGCGTGCGTCATCTTATCGGCAAGGAGAGGCAGCACCGTGGTCACGAAAACGATGCCGATCAGGCCCGCGCTCAGGAAAGTCAGCAGGATGCCATTGAAGATGCGCGCCCCCTCTTTGCCACTCATCTCGGATTTGAGTTTCGGCGTCCGTTCCTCGGGATCATTATTCTCGAGCAGTGCGATTTGTTTCTCCATGTCCCGCACTTCATCCCCGGATCGATCAAACATATACCAGCTTCCGGCCACCAGTAACGCCAGAATCGCGATGCCTATGTACCTGACCATAAGCACTTATTTTCAACATC
>CAMBTF010000100.1 GCA_945870545.1 Akkermansia muciniphila | reverse complement strand
AGGGTTGATGGGAATTGCACCGGCAGCTCCGCATTGGGGGCTATTTCCCGCCATGTTGCTGATGACAACCCTCGGCTTCCTCGGTTTCACGATGAGCCGCGCCTTGAACCGCGAGACAGATTCCGCCCGCCGCGCCACCGTTCTTTCCGTGAAAGGCCTCGCCTTCAACCTCGCCTACGGCAGCTTCAGCCTAGGCTTTTCGTTGCTGCTCGCCTCGTTCCCGGCCGAACCCGCCGGAGAGGCGTTGCGCGGCGCTCTTCTCTGGCAGATTCCGTTTTTCGCGGTCACCGTTTTCGGCCTGCTTTGGTGGGGGAAACGGACGCTGCGGCGCGTAACTCAGTAGGATATCAGGACTTTTTGAGGCATAGCCGGTGCCGTGAGTCGGTTTTATGGTTGAGGGCTTGGTGGGAAAGGTTAGAAGGCCGTTGTGAATTCATGGGAGACGGCGGTCGGGGTGTTGACGGATGCGGTGAAGGCCGGGGTGGGGGAATTCGTGGTCTGCGGCGGGGCGCGAAACGCGGTTTTGCTGGAGGTGCTTTCTCGCATGGAGGACGCGGGGAAGGTGAAGGTCTGGAGCCATTTCGAAGAACGTGCGGCGGGATTTTTCGCACTCGGCCGGACGATGGCGACGGGGAAACCCTGCGCGGTGGTGGTGACGAGTGGCACGGCGGTGGCGGAGCTTTTGCCTGCTGTGGTGGAAGCGTTTTATCAGGCAAGGCCGCTGGTGCTGATCACCGCGGACAGGCCGGCGGAGTTCGCTGACAGCGGTGCGCCGCAGGCGATTGTGCAGGCGGGGATTTTCTCGGGATATGTGTCAGAGGATTTGGCTACGTGGGAAGGGAAAGCCCCGCTTCATCGGAACGTGGCGCTGGATGAGCATTTCACGATCGGCGAGGCGGACTTCGGGGGGCTTGATATCGGCGAGTTTTCCGTAAATTTCGGCAGGCCGAATGTCGGCGGCTTGGCCCGCTGGCTGCGTGAAAGGACGAGGCACGGCTTGGTGGTGTTGGTTGGCGAGTTGGAGGAGGCGGAGCGCGAGGAGGTGTTTCATTTCTGCCGGGATCTCGCCGCGCCAGTGGTGGTGGAGGCGACGAGCGGACTTCGCGAAGCACTTCGGAATCTCGCGGTGAGGGGAGAGGATGGAGCGTTGAAAAACCGTCCGCCTTCGAAGGTGCTGCGGCTGGGCGGCGTGCCGAGCGGGAGGTTCTGGCGGGATCTGGAGAACCTGCCTGACGTTTCCGTGTGGTCGGTCTGCCGCAACGGACTGCGTGGGCTTGGACGCGCGGCGGAGGTGAGCCGGGGTGCGCTGGATAGGATTTTGCCCGCCCTCGGTGATGTGGAAAAAATCGGCGATGTAGCGGATCTCCTCGAGGGAGCGAAGGCGCGGGCGCAGCGGATCGAGGAAGCGCTCGCTGCGTTTCCCGATAGCGAGCAGGGTTGGATGCGGACGCTTTCCGTTTATGCCGCGGTGGCAGGCGGGGTTTATTTGGGCAACAGCCTGCCGATCCGCGAGTGGAATGCCAACGCCCAGTGGGAAAGGCCCGTGCTCCTTGTGCGCGCAAACCGCGGCGCGAACGGCATCGACGGCCAGATCAGTTCATGGCTTGGCGCTAGCGCGCACGAGGAGGATGCGTGGGGGATTTTCGGAGACCTCACCGCCCTCTACGATTTCGCCGGTCTGAAAATGCTGGCTCAGGTGGAAACCAAAGGCCGTGTGATGGCCGTGATCAACAATGGCGGGGGGCGTATCTTCGACCGCGTCCCGAGGCTTGCCAATATGTCTAGGAAAGCGAAGGACTGGATGGCGGCGGAAAGCCCGGTCGATTTTGCGGCGCTCGCGAAGGCATGGGGCATGGATCATCTCCGGGCGACGCGCACGGATGAATTCGATGGAGCGGGCAGCGATGGAAAGGCTGTGCTTTTGGAGATTGTGCCGGATGCGGGACAGACGCAGGGCTTCGAGCGGTCTCTGCAATAAAAAGCGGTTTTTGACGGTGCCTTTCACCCCTGGAAATCCGTGGTTCATGGCATTGAGCGGCTACCAAATCTGGATTGCCAAGTCTGGCCGCAGTGGATAGCTTCCCCCTCCATCCCGACGTGTCCCTGACCGGGGGTGGAGAACAACAGAGTCATTTATTTTGGGATTTCTTGATACCATAAGACGCTGGCGGCTGGCTCAAAAAGGCTTTTCGTTGGGAAGGAAACGCAGAGTCCATGAGGAAAACGCGATCTTCCGGGCACTTGAGGAAAGCCGCATGGTAAGGCTTTCGCTTTATGGTGCCTTCGCGGTCATATCGGCGGTGCTGGTGATGAAGGCTTCGCCCGGTGCCACTTTCGCGGCCGAACCTTTCAAAGGGATGCTATATGGCTTCGCGCTCGCACTGACAGCCTTGGCGATGTTTCATGTGGGGCATCAGGGGATATGCCGGAGAAACACGCGGGTAGTGCTCGTCCTCGGCGGTCTGATCGGTCATTTGCTCGTTGTCCGGCTAGTGATGAACCTCGCCGATGCGGGCACGATTCTGGAAATTTACCGTTACCTTTTTGTCCCTTGCGCGCTCGCTCCCATGCTCCACGGGATCCTGCTCGGCAGGACGGTAGGTGGTTTCTCCGCCGTTTACGTCAGCCTCATCGGTGCTTTGCTTGTTCCCACAAACGATGTGATGAACTACCTTATCGTCAGCCTTGTGGCGGGGATGACGGCGGTTCTTAGTACCGACAGGGTGAGGAGGCGGGTTCAGCTTTTGAGGGCGGGCATCTATGTAGGATTCGTGATGGTGGGATTGGCCTTGGTTCTGGGGAAACTCGATGCGATGTCGGTGTTCGGCGATGAATCCATGAATCGCATCCAGATCCTCGCCACGGGCAGCGGTATCGCTTTCGCCACGGCATTGGGCACGGCGATGATCATCAGCGGCTTGCTGCCGATGTTTGAAGGTGTCTTCAACCTCACCACCGACATCAGTTGGCTGGAACTCAGCGACCTGAACCACAAGCTGCTCAAGCAGATGCAACTTGAGGCTCCTGGCACTTTCCATCACAGCCTGGTGGTAGCCGCACTGTCTGAAGCCGCCGCGGAATCGATCGGCGCGAACGCCCCGATGTGCCGGGTCTGCTCCTATTTCCACGATGTAGGGAAGTTGAAAAAGCCGGGATACTTCATCGAGAACCAACATGAAGACAGGGAAAATCCGCATGACGCCCTGACCCCGACGATGAGTGCGCTGATCATCATCGCGCACGTGAAAGATGGGGTCGACCTGGCGGTGAAGCACAAGCTCAACCCGCGTATCATTCAGGTGATCCAGGAACACCACGGGGATTCGCTCGTGTATTTTTTCTACCGCAAGGCGCAGGAGCGGAAAAAGGAGGATATGGAGAAGGTGGAGCGCCGCCTCGAGAATGTGGAAGACCTGCCCAAGGTGGAGGAAAAGAATTTCCGCTATCAGGGTTCCCGCCCCAGTACGCGTGAGAGCGGAATCATCTGCCTGGCGGATACGATCGAGAGTGCGTCGAGGACACTGCGCAAGCCGACGCCCGCGAAGATCCGCGCACTTGTAGATGAATTGATCCGCGCCAAAATCAACGACGGCCAACTGGACGTTTGTCCACTCACACTGGGTGAGCTCGCATTGATCAAGGAGAGTTTCTCAAAAACGCTCCACAGCATGATGCACAGCCGCATCGATTTCCCGAAGCCCGATGAAAAGAGCAACGCGACGCGCCGAGGTTCAAACCCGGATGGAGATCCGCAGGCGGACGGCCGTTTTTCCACATCGGTAGAAAGAAGTAACTAAGACCCACCTCATGTCCTCTCTGGAAATCATCATCGGAAACCATCAGGACGCAGTCGATATTCCCGTAGCTTGGCTCACCGCGCTGGAGGATATCGGTGAGAGTGCAGCGCGTATGGCCGCTGGCTTCGCCGTTACCGAGGAAAACTCTCTCTCTCACCTGGCCACTCTGGAGGTGGCGTTGGTGGATGATGAGACGAGTGCCCGGGTGCACATGGATTTCATGGAGCTCCCCGGAGCTACCGATGTGATTACCTTTCATCACGGTGAAATCGTTATTGGTGCGGAAGTGGCCATGCGGCAAGCAGAGGAATATGGGGAGCCTCTGGGGCGAGAAATTTTACGCTATCTTGTCCATGGGCTGCTCCATCTCGCCGGCCATGAGGATAGTGAGGAGGATGAGGCCAAGCTGATGGAGGCCGCGCAGGAGGAAATCGTCGATAAGCTCTGGCAGGGCGGACTCGCTGGAAAGCTCAGTTAACTGACGCCGTTGTTGCGCACATTTTTTCGGAAAATTTCCCAAAAAAATTGCCTGGGTTGGGGATAGGCAGTGCCTCACTGCACACGGCACTTATCTTCCTCCGATTCCGCTTTGCAACTTGCGCTCTGAGCATCTAGACCCGCGCCCCATGTTTTCCCAAGATCCCATTGAATGGCCGGATGAAGTCGAGGTTCTCATTGACCGGCTTGAGAGTGAATCCACCCAGCGCGCCCTCACCCGCGAGGAACGCGCCCTGATGGATGTTTATGAGACCGTTCCGCTGCTGGAAGGCGAGGACGGCTTGCACGAGTTCTGGCAAAGCGGAGTCAATCACCAGCGCATCATCAAATCCTTCGACCTCATCGGCGCCACCGCCCTGGTCGATCCCCTCAACGCCAGCCGTTGGTGCGGCACCCGCAGCGAGGATCGCAGCGACTACAGCGAGACGGAATCCGATTACCTCGCCACCATTGAGGAAGAACTCCCCGCCGCCATGGACGAACTCATCGACCTAGTGATGGATTTCATAGAGGAAGAGTTGGGCTAGGGCAGACAAAAACCATACGACCGGCTCGATACGGATTCCCCCGATGCTGTCCTTGCGCCGGGCTCGTGGAATGGTGATGCTTCGCGCGGATGATTTCGGTTTCTGAAAATGGCGGGGGTGTGGCTCTGGCGGAAAGAGTCCGCGAGATCTTTTCCGCGAAGGGGCCGCTTTCGGTTTCCAAGGATTTCGAATACCGCAAGGAACAGGAGGTTTTGGCGGTGGCGGTGGCCGAGAGTTTCGCGTCGGGTAGCCCACTGGTGGCGGAGGCGGGGACGGGGGTGGGGAAGTCGCTGGCGTATCTGGTGCCGGCCGCCAAATTCGCGCTGGAGACGGGGCGTAAGGGTGTGATCTCGACGCATACGATCAACTTGCAGGAGCAGCTTGTCAGGAAGGACATCCCCATCGTGCGGAAAATTCTGGGCGAGGAATTGCCGGCGGTGCTTTTGAAAGGACGGCAGAATTACCTATGCCCCGCGCGGCTGAGGCGGGCGTGGGAGCAGGCGGCGGATCTCTTTACGACCACCGAGAGCGAGGAGCTGGGCCGCATCCGGACGTGGGCGGAAAGCACGCGCGACGGCACGCTGAGCGGGATGCCTTTCCAGCCGACGAACAAGGTCTGGCTCCAGGTTTGCAGCGAGGCGCATTCCTGCACGCAGCGGTATTGCGGGCCGAAGGGGAATTGCTTTTTCCAGGAGGCGCGGAAAGCGGCGGCAGATGCGAAGCTGGTGGTGGTGAACCACACCCTGTTCTTTGCGCTGCTCAACACCGGCGAGCTGGAGGAGGATGTGCCGGAGGCGGAAAAGATGGCCGGCTTCCTTTTTCCCAACGACTTCGCGGTGATGGACGAGGCGCACACTGTGGAGCAGGTGGCGGCGGTTCAGCTCGGACTGCGGATCTCTCAGGCGGGGCTGCGCTTTGATCTCCAGCGGCTTTACAATCCGCGGACTCGTAAGGGCTTGCTGAAAGCCTACCGCAAGGCCGCGCCGATGCTGGCGGTGGAGCGCGGGCTGGTGGCAGTGGAGCAATTTTTCGGCGATGTCGGGAACGCCGCGAAGTTCGGCGAGTGGTCGAAGGAATTCCGCGTGAGGCGTCCGGAGTTGGTTCAGAACCACCTCGCCGCTCCGTTGCGCGAGCTGTGGGAGGAGCTTTCAGAACTGGCGGAGGACACGGAGAACGAATCCTCGAAAAACGAGCTGATGGACGCCGCCCGCAAGCTGCGCGAGACGCATGGCGCAGTCGCTGAGTTCCTGGATCAGAAGGACGAGGGCTGCGTGTATTGGGTGGAGCGGAGTGGGCGTGAGGAGACGAGTTTCAGTTGCCACGGCGCGCCGATCAACGTGGCCGACCGCCTGCGCCCGCTGCTGTTTTCCGGAAAAAAAGCGATGGTGATGACCAGCGCGACCCTCGGTGTGGGCGATCCGGAGCTCGGATATTTTCGCAAGCGTGTCGGTGCGGAATCGGCGCGGGCGCTGAGCGTGGGCAGCCCCTTCGATTACAAACGGCAGATGAAGATCCGCATCTACAAGTCGGTGCCGGAGCCGAATGCGCCGAAATATGACGAGCTGCTGGCGAAGGGGATCATGGATGCAGTGACGGAAAGCGACGGCCGGGCCTTCGTGCTTTTCACCAGCTACCGGACGATGCGCGACGCGGCGCAGCGCTGTGAAAAGTATTTCAAGAACAAAGGCTGGCGGATGATCATACAAGGCGAGGGGATGCCGCGGCACAAGATGCTGGAGGATTTCCGTGAGGATCTCGACAGCGTGCTTTTCGGGACGGACAGCTTCTGGACGGGCGTGGATGTGCCCGGCGAGGCGCTCTCGAACGTGGTGGTCACGCGGCTGCCCTTCGCTGT
>CAMBTF010000099.1 GCA_945870545.1 Akkermansia muciniphila | reverse complement strand
TTCGCGATCTCCTCGCTGACGGTTTATGGCATCACCCTCGCGGGCTGGTCCTCGAATTCTAAGTTCCCTTTCATTGGCGGCGTCCGCTCCACCGCCCAGATGATTTCCTACGAAATCTGCCTCGGCCTCTCCATCATCCCGGTGCTGCTCTATTTCGGCACCCTCAACCTCAACCAGATCGTCCAGCAACAGGCTGACAACGGCTGGCTGCTCCTGCCGTTCTGGACAGATGGGAAACTCTCGCTGCCCGACCTTCAGACCGCCCTGTTCTGGATCCCCGCCTTCATCGCGTTCCTGATCTTCACAATCTCCATTTTTGCGGAAACGAACCGCATGCCCTTCGACCTCCCCGAGTGCGAGACGGAACTCGTCGGCGGCTACCACACCGAGTATTCCTCGATGAAATTCGCAATGTTCTTCATGGGCGAATACGCGGCGATGGTGATCGGTTCCGCACTCATCATCACCCTGTTCCTGGGCGGTTGGTCGGCGGGCTTCGGACTCGACGCGGCGATCGCGAATTTCTCCATCGGCGATTTCCAGATCGGCGGCTTCATCCACATGGGCATCTTCCTTACCAAGCTGCTCGCCTTCATCCTCTTCTTCATCCTCGTCCGCTGGACGGTGCCGCGCTTCCGCTACGACCAGCTCATGAAACTCGGCTGGGTCATCTTCTTCGAGGCCGCCCTCATCAATGTCTTCCTCGCCGCTCTCATCATCGCCGCCCCGGAACTCACCGCCGCCATCATCATCATCGGCTTTATCCTCCTGATCGTCGTCACCGCCGCCGTCATCTGGGTCGCCAAAATCTCCGAACCACCCGCCAAGATCCTCCGCGCCTGAGCCATTTCAGCGTTTCAGTATTTCAGCGTTTACTCCCATGCCTCCCGATTCCGAAATGCCCGCCTACGACAAGGAACGCTGGATGCGTGCCTTGGAGACGATGGCCACCGCCCTCGGAAAGGAAGGCCCGCCCGTGAAACTCTGCCTCATCGGCTCGGCGGCGTGTCTGCTGGGGAACATGCCGGGTCGGACTTCTCGGGATCTCGATGTTTGGAAGCCTGCCAGTTCATACGATAGCCTGGAGCTGAAATCAGCGGCGGCGGCAGCCGGGGTCGTTTTCAATCCTAAGGAAAGTATCGAACCCGACGATCCCTATCTGCAAATCGTAGAACCCGGCATCGTGCAAATCGGGGATTTTGAACCGGTTCTCATGGATCGGATGGGTCGTCTCGAACTACACCGACCGCCCATCGAGAACATCATTGCCTCGAAGCTGACACGAGCCGCTGACAAGGACATTCAGGATATCCTCTATCTTCTAAAAGCCCACCAGCCGGATCGTCAGAAAATCAAGGAGGTCGTCGAATCATTCCCCAAAGCAGCTCGAAGTGTGGCGGAAGAGAATCTCGTTTATCTGGAAATCACCCATTAACCGAATGACGCGACATCAGGAAATCACCGCGCAACACCTCCTCACCCAGCCTTATGGGGTGGCGAGAGCGTTAAGAGAGAGGCGTTGGGCGCATGTCGCCCTTGCTGTGGAGTTCGCCACGAAAGAGGTTCCCACCGACCTTGCCATCACCGATCCTGCACTTTATCGAATGCTTCGCGATGCTGTCACCACCTTCCACCTCCGCGGCGGCGGTGCGCTCAATCTCGAAAAGCTCCGCCAACTCGCCGCCCAAACTTCCTGAGACCACCAGCGCCTGATTGGATAAATCCCCAATATCCAATATCCAATCCCCAATATCCAATTCTCCATGCCCACCATCAAGCTCACACGCCCGAAACTCGACGCCGGCGAGAAGATCTACTTCGGCGCTCTCATCAAAGGGTTTTTCCTGACCATGAAGCACGCGGTGAAATCGCTGCGTGGGAAATCCTACGGCGCGGAAGGGCTCGCGTCATCCGGGCTGGGCGTGACCATGCAGTTTCCCGAGCAGCGTTGGGACTCCCACATGCCGGAATACTACCGCGGCGCGCCAACCCTCGTCACCGACGAGCAAGGCCGCGAACGTTGCGTTTCCTGCCAGCTCTGCGAGTTCATCTGCCCGCCCAAGGCGATCAAGATCACCCCTTCGGAAATTCCCTCCGACGACCAGTGGGCCAAGGTCGAGAAGCGTCCGCTGGAGTTCGACATCGACATGATCCGCTGCATCTACTGCGGCATGTGCGAGGAAGTCTGCCCCGAGCAGGCGATCTACCTCCGCAAGGACTACCTCATCACCGGAACCACCCGCCAAGACATGGTTCACAACAAGAAAAAGCTCTACGAAATCGGCGGAGTCCGCGTCGGCCTCGTGAACAAGTGGAATGAGCTGAAGTGATCTTCCTTAGAGTTTAAAATTTAGAATTTAAAGTTTCATGCCCTCCTACCTCTTCTGGCTTTTTGCGACGATCATGCTCATCGGCGCGGTGGCGGTCATCGCCTTCCGCAATCCGGTTTCCAGCGCGCTCGCGATGGTGACATCCTTCGTTGGTCTCGCCGCGCTGTTCATCGGACTCTCCGCTTTCTTCGTCGGAGTGATCCAGATCCTCGTCTATTCCGGCGCGATCATGGTGCTGTTCCTCTTCATCATCATGCTGCTCGACCTCAAGGACGAGAAACGCCGCTCAGATAGCCTCGCGCCGCTCGCGGCGGGGCTGGTTCTGGTGGCCGTCTTTTTCATCCAGCTCGTCGGCGTGCTTTCCCACAAGCTGCCGAACCAAACCGCGCCACCGCTGGACAAGGCGGTTCTAGCTGCCGCCGCCAAAGGCTACATGGGTGGTCAGGGTGATGAAAAAGTCCCTACGAAAATTTCCACCGCCCTGGAGTCGGGTAGCCTCCCCGACGTCCACATCATCGGCCATACGCTTTTTACGCAATACAACCTCCCGCTCCAAATCCTCGGTGTGCTACTCCTCGTCTCCACCGTTGGCGTAGTCACCCTTTCCCGCAAATCCGCCGCCAACGACTAACCTCTTCCTTAGGATTTAAAATTTAAAGTTTATGGCTTCGCTAAACGATTACCTCCTCGTCTCCGGCCTCCTGTTTTCCATCGGATTGGCAGGTGTGGTGCTGCGCCGCAACATCATCATCGTGTTCATGTGCCTTGAGCTGATGCTCTCCGCCGCGAACCTTACGCTGGTAGCCTTCTCCCGTTTCAACGCCGCCGAAAACGGCCTTCCCGATTCCAGCGGCCAGATGCTCGTCTTCTTCGTGATCACCGTCGCGGCCGCCGAGGTGGCGGTAGGGCTCGCGATCATCGTCGCGCTCTACCGCGCCCGCCAGACCATCCATACCGATGAGCTGGTCTCGCTGAAAGGTTAGCAAGGAATGGTTGCCGGAGCATGAAACCCTTGCGGACCGGATCCTAAAAATCTCTCCGCTGGCCTGGATATCCGTCCCGCGGGTTGCTTGATGCAAGTTTAGTGTTTCAACTCCCGGCATCCGGGATATTTTGCGGGCGTGGATAGCATTCTGATTACGGAAAAGGCAAGGGCGGAGCTCGGGGCGCTGCTGGAAAGCAAGGCGGCCTCGGCGACGGCGGGCTTGCGGCTCGGGGTGAGCAAGGGCGGCTGCGCGGGCTGGCAGTATGAGATGAAAGTGGCGGAGCCGGAGGCGGGCGATGAGATCGTCGAGTTGGGCACGGCACGGGTGATCGTCGCGGCGGACAGCCTCGACAAGCTGCGCGGCTGCGAGGTCGATTTTTCCGACGACCTGACTGATGCCGGTTTCAAAATCCACAATCCGAAGGCTCGCCGTTCGTGCGGATGCGGGACATCCTTCGAGCCGGAAGATGCGCCGGAAGGTTCCAGTGCAGAGGATGGCGAGATTTGCGGTGGGGGAGGCCCGGCCTGATGATCTCGGCTTCGAACAAGCGGAAAAAAAAGGAGGAGGAGGAGGATGTGCCGCGCAGGCCCGCCTACTTCTGGTGGTTCCTCGCGAACACCCTGGCGCTATGTTTCGCCCTCGTGAGCTGGTTCGTCTGCTTGAACGTCTTTGGCAATCCCGAGGTGCCTAGGAATTATGAACTCCTGAAAAAACTAGGCCGCCTGCCGGAGTTGAGCCGCTACACGGTTCTCGACGTGCCGAACGGCAACGCCCTCTCGGCCAGCGAGCTTTACGGGAAATACTTCGGCCTCGACGACTCGAAACACGAGCGCCTTAACTCCCTGCTGCTGCGCAACTACATGCGCAACTTCGGCAAAAACCTGCTGCTCACCTACGTCGAGGGCGAATACCAAGTGACCGATGTCCGCAAGCTCGACAAAAGCTCTTTCCTTTACCCCGGTTTCGCGATCCGCGCACAAGCAATGGTGCGCGCGGATGACTTCACCCAGCCGGTCGGTTTCCCCGTGGTCATCGAATACATTTTCCCCACGGAGGACATCGATGCCGCCGACCGCTTCAGCGCGGGCGATGTGCTGGAGGTAAATAAGAATCCGAACTGTGCCGCCGTCGTGCACGTCGCCAAAACAGTGGCCGACGAAGAGCCGGCCCTGCTTCTAACTGTGATCCCCATCGCCTACGGGCCTTACCGGGTGGGTAGCGCGAAATCGTTCTCCATCGAGCCTCCCAAGGAACTCAATCCGGTAAATGGGTTGCCGGTGTGGAAGTGATAACACACGTGTCGGGTCATTTTGCATTTCACCAAAAGTGATCATGCATTCAATCCAGCCAGTTCTCTACTCTCAAGCCCGGTATGGGCTTGAAGTCGGCTAGGTTGCGGGTGAGAAGAGTGGCATCGTGGGCGAGGCAGATACAGGCGATTTTCAAATCCTGCGTACCGACCTGTTGGCGGAGCGATTTCAAGGAATCAAAGTGGTCAGCGGCATCTTCATCCCAAGGAAGCACTAGCCAGGATGCGAACACCTCCACCTGCCTAATGAGGCGCTGATACGCGGCGATTTGGGTTCGAGGATCTGTCCGCCGCCGGATTTCCGCGAGCCAACCTCGCAATGACTCTTCGACGTTAATGGCAGTAACGGCAGCATCCTCGTTCGTGACGTCGAGTTTCTGAATCAAGCGCAAACCCGCAGCGGTGCGGTAGGTCAGTTCGCTGACGTGATTGGTATCCAGAACGAGCACGTGCGTCAGTCCTTGTTAGCCTGATCGCGCCAATCGCGGCCTAGTTTCTCGGCATGGCGGGAGAGCTCGTCACCGGGGATCGCGCCCACCGTGTTTCGCCATTCCTTGACATGCGGCTTTAGACCAAGAACCTCGTGCTTCAAATTATCGAATTCGCGCTCAATACGGGTGAGGCGTTCTTCAACAGTAGTCGTTTTCATGTGAGAAAAGTAGCGTTTGTCAGAGATGTTGCAAAGGATGGAAATGAGTGCGCTCACAGATACACTTTTTTCCCGCCGTTCTGCGCGGACTCGTAGATCGCGCGAATGAGGGCGACGGCCTTGCGGGCTTCGGTGGCGTGGGTCTTGCATGGGCGGCCTTCCTGGATCGCCTGCACGACTTCCTCGAAGTTGCGCTGGTGCTGGTAGAAGTTGATGGCCGTCGGGTCGTTCGCGCCGAGGCCGGCTTCCTGGCCTTTCATCAGAGTGGATTGGATGGCCGCGTCCTCGGGTTTCTCCTCACGGAAGTCCCACATCTCGAACGATTCGTCGGCGAGAAAAACGGAGCCGTCGGTTCCGGCGAGCTGCACGCGAGCGGGGTGCCCTGCCTTCGACCAGGTGCAGGTGGAGCACTCGATCACGCCGAGCGCGCCATTCGCAAACTCCACCGTGGCGACGATGCTGTCCTCGACCTCGATGCGCACGTGCGCCTGGCAGGCCGTGACGGCGGTGACCGCTTTCGCAGGGCCGGCGAGGTAGAGAAGGGCATCCACCGTGTGCACGGATTGGTTCATCAGCGCGCCGCCGCCATCGAGCGCCCACGTGCCGCGCCATCCGGCGGAGTCGTAGTAAGCCTGATCGCGATACCATTTCACGTAGGCGGAGGCGGAGGTGAGTTTTCCGAAACGGCCTTCGACGGCGGCTTTCTTGAAGGCGTCCATGCCGGGGTGGAAACGGCGGTTCAGCACGGCGGAAAGGGTCTTGCCGTTTTTCGCGGCGGCCTCGATGAGCTGGTCGATGCGCTCGGTGGTAATCTCCAAGGGCTTCTCGCAGATCACGTGCTTACCCGCGTTCAAAGCGGCGAGCGCGGGATCGAGGTGCGCGCCGGAAGGCGTGCCGATGGTGACGATTTCCAACTCGGGATCAGCGAGGAATTCATCGATATCCGAGTAAGCCTTGCCGCCGTATTCCGCTGCGAGTTTCTCAGCGGCCTCGCCGCGCAGATCGAAGACCGAGTGCAGTTCTCCGCCGGTCATGGCAGTGATGGCTTTCGCGTGGAAGTGGCCGATCATGCCGGCGCCGATGATTCCGAATTTCATGGGAGAAAGGGGTTTGAATTCTTGACGTGCCCATCTTCGACGGAGACGGCGAAGGAGGCAAGGTCTGAAATCACAGGCAAGCCGACGCGTGGCCGATAGAGCGGCCTTGCGTCGGATGCCGCGTGTCCTACCGCCGCGTGGCAGCAGCAAGCTTCGCCACGTATTTGTCCGGATCCTTTTTGAATTTCACGAGGCATGGTTTGCAGCAGAACTCGAAGGTTTGTCCTTCGTGAACCGTGGCGACGCGCTCGTCCATTTCGTCGAGACCCTCGCCGGAGACAAGGCACGTTTCCAGCGGATAGGGCTTGGGTTTCTGTGCTGCCT
>CAMBTF010000098.1 GCA_945870545.1 Akkermansia muciniphila | reverse complement strand
AATCCCAACGAGGAGGAAATTCTGAAGCCGATCTGTTTCGTGTTCGACTTCGCTCCCACACGTGCCTTGCGCCAGCTTTCCGAATATGGGATCGGCCTCTCGCCCGGCGAGTCGAACCCGGAGAACGCGGTGCGGGATCTCGTGTCGTTCCTCCCCGTGCTGGCTTACGACGGTGCAAACATGACACAGATCGACGCGGGCGGCATCCTCGACATTGCGATGTCGGGCACTTCCGCCACCTTGCTCGCCCGCAAGTGGGAAAGCGCTCTTCTGGTGAATGTGGACAACGACACGCTCCGCCGGATCATGGATGATCCTGAAGCCATGGCCGCCGTGGGGCGCATCGAGGGCTGGCGGGCGCTCGGTGACAACATTCTCGAAACGATCATCAACAAGAGTGACAAGATCAAGGATCTCAAAAAGAAAGCCAAGGACGGAGAACTGACGAAGAAGGAGAAGCAGGAACTCAGTGACGAAGAGAGGGAGTTCAAGTCCAAGCGCAAGATGGTGCAGGAGAAGCTGATCAAATTCGCCACCCGCATCCCGGCGTTCATGTATCTCACGGATTTCCGCGAGAACACACTGCAAGACGTCATCACCAAGATCGAGACGGGCCTGTTTGAGACCGTTACTGGACTAACGGTGAAGGATTTCCACCTGCTTGTCGGGCTGAAGGTTTTCAATACCGAGCAGATGAACCAAGCGGTATTTGCCTTCCGGCGTTATGAGGATGCTTCGTTGCGCTACACAGGGCTCGAAAGCCATGAGGGGCTTACGCACTACGGTCTGTATGATACGGTGGTGGCGAGGGAGTGATCGAGACTGATAGTATAAATCGAACATGTATTTATTTCTCTGACACATTAAATTTCAGCTGCAAGAAAACGACTATGTCCGGCATCGCCCACTACCACAAGATCGTCCTCTCCCTCAGCGAAACCATCCGCCTGATGGCCGTGATCGACGAAGTCATCGAGACCCACGGCGGCTGGCCCGGCGCTTTCCACACCCCAAGCGCGTAGCATGAGCCAGATCCTCCTTTACCAAAGCGAAGACGGGCGCACGAAGTTGGACGTGCGGCTGGAGAATCAGACCCTATGGCTCAACCAAAAGCAGCTCACCGAACTCTTCGGCAAGGCCAAGGGGACCATCAGCGAGCACATCAAGCACATCTTTGAGGACGGGGAACTGGAGGAAATTTCAGTTGTTCGGTTATTCCGAACAACTGCCACTGATGGCAAGATCTACGAGGTTTCTCATTACAATCTGGACATGGTGCTAGCTCTCGGCTTCCGCGTGCGTAGCCCCATGGCCGTGCGCTTCCGCCAGTGGGCGGCGGACAAGCTCAAGGAATACATCACCAAGGGCTTCGTGCTCGATGACGATCGCTTGAAAAATCCGCAGGAAGGCAACGATTACTTCGAGGAACTGACCCGCCGCATCCAGGACATCCGCACCAGTGAGCGGCGCTTTTATCAGAAAATCACCGATATCTACGCCACCAGCATTGATTACGACAAAGAGGCGCCGCTGACCCAGAGCTTTTACGCCACTGTCCAAAACAAAGTCCACTTCGCCATCCACGGCCAGACCGCCGCCGAGGTCATCCTCTCACGTGCCGACCGCACTCTGCCAAACATGGGGCTGACAAACTGGGAAGGTGCCCGCATCCGCAAGTCGGACGTGGCCATTGCCAAAAACTATCTGAACGAGAACGAGCTCCGCGCCCTAAACAACCTCGTGGAGCAATATCTCATCTTCGCCCAATCCCAGGCAGAGCGCCGTGTGCCGATGACCATGCAGGACTGGATTACGAAGCTGGAAGGATTTCTTACCCTCAACGATCGCGAAGTGCTGAAAAATGCAGGCAAAGTCTCCGCCGATCTCGCCAAAGAACATGCAGAAGAGGAATTCGTAGCATTCCGCCGAGAGAAAGATCGAACGCTCGAATCCGACTTCGACCAAGCCGTTAAAAACCTACCGCCTCATGACTGAGATCGACCAAGCCATCGAACACGGCGGCTACCCGGGAGAGTTTGCGGGAGCTGGAAATGATGTGAGCATGCACCCATCACTAGCGGATTTTGTCGGAATTCAGAAAGATACCCCCATCTACCGCTACATGGGCCTAGAGGAATTTCACTGCCTCATGACTTAGATGACAGAAACCGGCTAGCCGAAAAGGAGCGGCACAATCTGAAGTTCTCCCCAGAAGAGCCAAACCACTTGGACATCCAGATTGGCGCAGGAACAGCAGGCGAATGGATCGATGAGTTGGTCATCGACCCAAGATCAATTCGCAGCCGTCTGGCGCACGCGTCCAGGTCGACGGCATCGATCGAGGCTACACTCCCACCAGCGTTTTTGTGGTCAAGTGTTTCATCGCAACATTTCCTCGAGTTCCGCCCAATAGTGGATTTGATGCATTCTATCTAACCCTCATCCGTTCAATCGCCGCCGCCACATCCGCCACCCGGAACCGGACGGACTTACCCATTTTGTAGTAGGGGATGAGGCCGGTGATCAGGACGAGTTCGGGGAGAATCACCGCTTTTGTATCTTTAGTCCATTTGCCAAAAGTCCGTTCGTAAAAATTCATTACCGCATCTTAACTCTGTGAACTCCGTGCCCTCCGTGGTTAAAATTTCCGTTCTCGAAAACGAAAGCACTTTTGGCAAACGGTCTAGGCGGGATACGATACCGCTTTGGTTCGGAAAGTTCGCGACACCCTGGCAAAACAGCCCGCGGGTGAACCAAAGCGGCGAATGATCGCACGCACTCAAAAGCGCTCCCTCATTCAACCCAGAACCCGCCCCTTCGAGAAACCCAAGCAAGGAAGAATCGCCGTAAAAGTCATTAACCACCTTGGGGATGAGGTGATGAAAGTTTTCTGGGTATAGCGAATGTAGTGGTTATAGCGAATATTCGCTTGCCTCCTACGCGTCCCCAAGTATCCTAATCTCATGCTTACCACACGCACCAACCGATTGGATCCGTCCCTCATTCCGGAGGAAGCTTTGGCCCAACTGGCCAAAGTCTTCGCCGTGCCTGACCATGTGGCGCTGATCGACGCGCAGGGAAACCGCACTCACATCCCAGAGGCGCTTTTCGCTCATTTCGCGCGGATCGTGCGTCTGATGTCCGAGAAGAAAGCAATCGTAATGGTTCCGGAGGATGAGGCATTCACCACCCAGGCAGCGGCAAATTATCTTGGTATGTCGCGCCAGTATTTCGTGGGTTTGCTGGAGAAAGGGGAGATCGCCTTCCACCGGGTGGGAACCCATCGCCGGGTGACTTTCAAGGATCTCTTGGCGTATGAGAGGAGACGCGATCAGACTCGTCGCGCGGCAATGGACAAGCTAACGGATGAGGTCATTAAGGCCGGTCTTTATTTCCCCGATTCTGATCCGGCGCCACAACCATGAGGGCAGATTTCAAAGTCGTGCTCGATGCCTGTGTGCTGGCGAACTACAGCGTGGCGAACTTGCTGCTTTCACTGGGGGAAAAACCCCGGCTTTACCTACCCGTCTGGAGCGAAGAGATACTCGCCGAAACCCGCCGAACCCAGGTTGGGAGACTAGGGTGGCCGGAGCGCATCGCGGACAGCTTCCAAACACAACTGCGCGCTGTTTTTCCTGAGTCCTTGGCACAAGGTTTCGAACACCTCATTGGCGAGTGCACTAATGACGAAAAAGACAGGCATGTGCTTGCGTGCGCGATCCATAGTAAGGCGGAAGTGATCCTGACCTTCAATCTGAAGGATTTCCCAGAGGAATCGCTTTCGCGCTGGCAGGTGAGCGCCGAGCACCCGCAAGATTATCTGATCACGCTTTTCCGGCTTGAGCCGTTGCAAGTCATGCAGCATCTGGGCGCAATCGCGGGCAAAAGGGGATGCTCGCTGGAAGACCATCTGATCGATCTCGGACGTTTCGTCCCCGCATTCTCCACCGTGGTTCTGGACGAGTTGGACTCGTAGTGCCATCCACCACCTTCATGAACTTCCTCATCTCTGTCTAGGGGTCAGATGCTTCATCGCGACATTTCTTCCGGTTCCGCCCTATGCACGGATTTGATCCGTTCTACCCAATCCTCATCCGTTCAATCGCCGCCGCCACATCCGCCACCCGGAACCGGACGGACTTACCCATCTTGAAGTAGGGGATGAGGCCGGTGATCAGGACGAGTTCGGGGAGAATCACCGCTTTTATATTTTTAGGCGGGATACGATACCGCTTTGGTTCGAAAAGTTCGCGGCACCCTGGCAAAACAGCCCGCGGGTGAACCAAAGCGGCGAATGATCGCACGCACTCAAAAGCGCTCCCTCATTCAACCCAGAAAAAGAAATAGAACCGCCGATGGAAGTGACCACAAAGTAGAGTGCGCTGCAGGCTATGGACTGCTGTGATTCTTTATTCACAGCTTTCAAGGGCAGCTTTGTTTTGCGGGACGACGGGTTGCTAACGGGTTACTTCGTTTTTCCAACACTCACCCAAAAAGCGGCGGATAAGAACCGCCGCAGTCAAAAGCCTCCGGCGGTAGGGATAGGCACACGGACTTAAGACAAATGGTCTAGCCCAGCCTGTTCGAAACCGCGCTCCAATCCACCACGTTCCAGAACGCGGCGAGGTAATCCGCGCGCTTGTTCTGATATTTTAGATAGTAGGCGTGCTCCCACACGTCCACGCCGAGCAGCGGCTTGCCGATCTCCGCGTCGGGCACCACGCCTTTCATCATCGGCGCGTCCTGGTTCGGAGTGCTGGTGATCGCGAGCTTGCCGTCCTTTTCGATCAGCCAAGCCCAGCCGGAGCCGAAGCGGCTCATCGCGGCAGCGGCGAAGGCTTCCTTCATTTTCTCCAAGGAGCCAAAAGCCGAATTGATCGCGGCGGCGAGATCGTCGGAGGGTTTGCCTGACTTCGTGGCGGGCGTAAGCGACTCCCAGAAAAACGTGTGGTTCCAGTGGCCGCCACCGTTGTTGCGCACGGTCGCCATCAGCTTCGCGTCCTTGATCGCATGGAGGTCACCGAGCAGCGCCTCAATGGTTTTTCCCTTCAGGTCTGCCGATGAGGCGACCGCCGTATTCAGGTTCGTGATATAAGCCAGATGGTGCTTGCCGTGGTGGATGCCCATGGTCGTGGCGTCGATATGCGGCTCCAACGCATCCAGCGGATAAGCGAGATCCGGCAACGTGAAGCCGCCCCCCTCCTGCGCCTTCGCGGTTTGTGCGGAAACCAAAACACCCCCGACTGCAAGAGCGCCGGCTTTTATGAAATCACGTCGTAACAACATGCGACCAAATTTCCCCACCTTCCCCGCCAATGCAACCCGCTTCTTCATGACAAGGTGTGTGCCGGAAATCTGTGGGCGGCGGTAGGCTCGAACCGGGAAGGGCGGCGTTTTTTTCGGGGAGCTGGTAGGTCCCCCACCCATTTTCCCGAATCCCGCGCTTGCCCGCCGCGCCGGTCACACCTACACGCCGGGGCATGGCAACGATTAATTCGAACTTTTTGAAACTGAAAGCGGGCTACCTTTTTCCGGAAATCGCAAGGCGCGTGAAGGCCTACACCGAGGCAAACCCAGACAAGGCCGGCCGCATCATCCGTTGCGGGATCGGCGATGTGACCGAGCCGCTACCCTCCTCCGTGCGCGAGGCGATGCACGCCGCCATCGATGAGCAGGGCGACCGCGCGACCTTCAAGGGCTACGGCCCGGAGCAGGGCTACGAGTTTCTGCGGCAGGCGATCGTGGACAACCAATACGCAGCCCTCGGCATCTCGGCGGACGAGGTTTTCATCTCCGACGGCTCGAAGTGCGACACCGGCAACATCCTCGACATCTTCGGCAAGGGCAACGTGATCGCGATCACCGATCCGGTATACCCGGTCTATGTGGACACCAACGTGATGGCGGGAAACACCGGAGACGCGGATGAAAAGGGCGCCTATGCCGGTTTGCTTTACCTGGAGTGCAACGCAGCGAACGGGTTCGTCGCCGAGGTGCCTTCGGAAAAGGCGGATAAAAAGGCCGACCTCATCTACCTTTGCTTTCCCAACAACCCCACCGGAGCCGTCGCCACGCGCGCACAGCTTGAGGCATGGGTCGCTTATGCCAAAGCGAACGACGCGATCATCCTCTTCGATGCCGCCTACGAGGCCTTCATCCAGGATCCGGAAATCCCGCGCTCCATCTTCGAGATCGAGGGCGCTCGCGATTGCGCGATGGAGTTCCGCTCGTTTTCCAAGAACGGCGGCTTCACCGGCATCCGCTGTGCCTATGTCGTCATCCCGAAAACACTCACCGGCGCGTCCGATACCGGCGAGCGCATCCCACTGCACCAACTCTGGAGCCGCCGCCACAGCACCAAGTTCAACGGTGCGTCCTACCCCGTGCAGAAAGGCGCGGCGGCTGTTTTTTCCGAAGAGGGCAAGCAACAGGTCGCCGAGCTAATCGAACATTACATGGGCAACGCGAAACTGCTGCGCGAAGCGTGCCTTTCGCTCGGACTTGAGGTCTTCGGTGGCATCAACGCACCTTATGTCTGGGTCGGTTGCCCGGACGGCCTCACGTCATGGGAAATGTTCGACAAGATGCTCGGTGAGGCGCAAGTGGTCATCACGCCCGGCTCCGGCTTCGGCTCCGCGGGCGAAGGCTGGTTTCGCATCTCCGCTTTCAACTCCCGCGCCAACGTCTTAGAAGTTTGTGATCGTCTC
>CAMBTF010000097.1 GCA_945870545.1 Akkermansia muciniphila | reverse complement strand
CTCTCTCTCCATCTCCAATTCCAATAGTCATGTTCCGTTTCCTTTCTTGCGAGTGGTTGTTTACTTGTCGTCAGGCCTGCCATGTGCGGTGACCCTTCACCATGCTTAGAAGAGAAACCGGCGGAAGGTTACAGGGTTTTTAGAAATTTTTTCGCAGGCGGTGGTTTGCTGGTGCCGTCCGGCGGTTTATTCCCCGAAGGCGGCCATGAGTGCTTGCAGTTCTTCGGCGACCTGGGCCGGGTCCTCGACAGTTGCGGCGACCTCGGCCTTGAGCATCTCGCGGTAGCGTTTGCGCAGGCGGTGGGCGGTCACCTTCACCGCGCCCTCGCTGAGGCCGAGTGACTGGCCGAGCGCGGCATAGCCCGCAGGGCCGGCATCCGCCGTGAGCGTGCCCTTGAGCCCCTCGAAAAGGCAGAGTTTCTCCGGCGTGTCGTGCTCGGCGCGCAGGCGGTCGAGCGCGACCTCCAGCACGGTGAGCGCCCATTGGCGGTCGAACAAGCGGTCCGGCTGCAGGGCGGCGGGAGCGGCCTGCTGATAGAGCGTTTCCGCGTCTGCCATGTCCAGCGACAGGTGGACCGCGCCACCGCCGCGCTTGGCCGCCATCCGGCGGTCGTGGTCGTTGGCGAGGAAATGTTTCACCGCCGCCAGCAGGAAGGCCCGGAAGCGGCCTTTTTCCGGTGCGACCGTTTCCAGCGAGTCGCCGGCCAGCAGACGGGCGAAGAACTCCTGCGTCAAATCGGCCGCATCCTCGGGGCTCTTGCCGCGCCGCCGCACATAGGCATAGAGCGGCTGCCAATACGTCCGGCAAAGTTGCTCCAGCGCGACGTCCCGCTGGCGGGAGTCGCCGCCACCCGCCGACCGGACGATGCTCCAGCGGGTGGCCGCAAACCGCTCACTGGTGGTTCGGTTCGTATTTGTATTTGAGGTCATGTTTTGGGGGGGCGCAGTTCAACATTTTGCAGTTCGCTCAGTTTTTCACGGTTCGCCATGTCCTTGCGGAAAGCTCCTATGAGCTGATTCACGTTTCCCGTGTGCCCCATCGCGAGGCGGTGCGCAAGCCAGCGTTTGACAGCCGATCTGTATATACGAATCAGCACCGCCACAGGGAACTTGCCGTCATCCCCAGTCGGCAGATTCATCCCGCTACAGGAAAATGTTTCCATGCGACACCCAAAAAACGGTTTCGCTACCGTTCCGGGAATAGGCTTCTCCGTTTTTGATCAGGGTCGACTGAGTCGGCTCAGCCCTACCGGCATGGAAGGCTTCACCCTCTCCGCTGGAGGAACAGGTCGATGCCATCGACGAGGGCGAGCCAGCTTGCTTCGATGATGTTTTCCGAAACACCGATGGTGCCCCATGTTTCGCCGCCGTGGGCGGAGACGATGAGAACGCGGGTCTTGGCGGCGGTGGCGTCGTGGCCGTCGAGGATGCGGACCTTGTAATCGACCAGCGAGACTTCCCCGATCTCCGGATAGAAAGGCAGCAGTGCTTTCCGCAGGGCGAGGTCGAGGGCGTTGACCACGCCGAGGCCTTCCGCGACGGTGAGTTCGGTGGTCTCGTTGACGCTGACTTTCACGGTGGCCTCGCAGACGGGTTTGTGGCCGTCGCGGTATTGGCGGAAGCTGGTGTGGTATTCGTTGGCCTCGAAAGGTTTCTTGTATTTCCCCAGCTCGCGGCGGATCAGCAACTCCAGCGAACCGCCGGCTGCCTCGAAAGAATAACCCTCGTGCTCCAGCTCCTTGATGCAGGCAAGGATGCGCGCGGCCTCGGGCGCGCCCTTTTCAATGGGCATGCCCATCTGCTCGGCCTTGAGGAGGATGTTCGATTGGCCGCTGAGCTCCGAAACGAGGATGGTCTGCTCGTTGCCGACGCTGGCGGGCGTGATGTGCTCGTAGCTGCGGGCGAGTTTCTGGACGGCATTCACATGCATGCCGCCCTTGTGAGCGAAGGCCGTGCGTCCGATGAAAGGAGCGCGGGCGAAATGGGGGTTGTTGGAAACGTCGTCCACGAACCATGAAAGGTCGCGCAGACCTTCGAGGCGCGGCACCACCTCCAGCCCCATTTTCAGCTGGAGGATGGGGATGACGGAGGTGAGGTTGCAATTTCCCGTGCGCTCACCATAGCCGTTGATGGTGCCTTGGACATGGGTCGCACCCGCATCCACGGCGGCGATCGCGTTGGCGACGCCGAGTTCGCAATCGTTGTGGGTGTGGATGCCGATGGAGGAGCCGGGCAGATGGGCGCGCACGGCGGTGCAGATCATGGCGATCTCGGAAGGCAGGGTGCCGCCGTTCGTGTCGCAGAGGACAAGGCACGCCGCGCCCCCGTCAGCGGCAGCTTTCAGCGTGGCGAGCGCGTGCTCCGGGGAGTCCTTGTAGCCATCAAAAAAGTGCTCGGCGTCGTAGATCACCTCGCGGCCGTGCTGGGCAAGGTGGGCGACGGTTTCGCGGATCATCGCCTGGTTCTCCTCCACGGTGGTGCGCAAAATTTCCGTGACCTGCATCTCCCAGCTTTTCCCGAAAATCGTCACCACGGGTGTCTCCGCCTCCAGCAAAAGTTTCACCTGCGGATCCTCGTCCACCGGGGTGTTCGCACGGCGCGTGGAGCCAAAGGCGGCGAGCTTGGCGTGCTTGAAAGCGATGGATTTCGCGGCCTGGAAAAACTCGACATCCTTGGGGTTCGATCCGGGCCAGCCGCCCTCGATGTAGTCCACGCCGAACTCGTCGAGGCGCTTCGCAATCCGCAGCTTATCGAGGCCGGAAAGCTGAAAGCCCTCGCCCTGGGTGCCGTCGCGCAAGGTGGTGTCGTAGATGTGAACGGGTTTCATAAGACTGTCGCGGGGCGCGCAAGTTAGAGGTCACCAAGGGCCGGTGCAAGGCAAGAAGCGCATTTCGCCAGGTCCCCACGCGCATTGACAGCTCTCTTGGAGCCGCTTTAAACTGATCGCGTGGTGATTTGATTTACCGCTGCTTTTAGTTTTCACCAACGCGTTACATCAATGGCCTCGGCGCATAGCTCCACCATCGCCGCCATCGCCTCCCCCACGGGCGTAGGTGCCATTTCGCTGATCCGTGTTTCCGGCCCTCGCGCCATCGAGATCGCGGATCTCGCCTGTGGCGGCATCGCTTCTGCCACGATGCCCCGCGTGGCTCGCCGCTGCAAGATACGCGACGCCGCAGGCTCGGTGATCGACGACGGCCTGCTCACTGTTTTCCTGTGCCCGAACTCCTTCACCGGCGAGGATACCGTGGAGTTCGCGGGTCACGGCGGCATCCTCGTGACACGGGAAACGCTGGCCCGTTTCCTAGAGTGCGGGGCCGTCCACGCCGCGCCCGGCGAGTTCTCGCAGCGCGCCTTTCTCAACGGCAAACTCGATCTCACCCAGGCGGAGGGCATCATGGATCTCATTTCCGCACAGACCCGGCTCGCGATCCGCGCCGCGCACTCGCAGCTTGAGGGGACACTCGGAAAACGCACCACCGCCGCCCGCGACGATCTGTTAGACGTCCTCGCGCACCTGGAGGCGTGGATCGATTTCCCCGACGAGGACATCGACCCGCAAACCACCACCCAGCTCCGCATCCGCATCGGCGGGATCCTGGAAACCATCGATTCCCTGCTCGCCACCGCCGACCAAGGCCGCGTCCTCCGCGAGGGCGTGCGCACGGTCATTTTCGGCGAGCCGAACGTCGGCAAATCCTCCCTGCTCAACCGCCTGCTCGGCTTCGACCGCGCCATCGTCTCCGACATCCCCGGCACCACCCGCGACACCATCGAGGAAGTCATCAATCTCGGCGGCATCCCGCTGCGCCTCGTCGATACGGCGGGCGTGCGCGAATCCGACGACGCCATCGAGGCGCAGGGCATCCAGCGCACCGTGCGCCAGATCGAGGGCGCGGATCTTCTCCTCGAAATCGCCGACGCCTCGCGCCCGCGCCCTGAACGAGCCGTCTATCCCTCGAACCACGCCACCCATCTGCTTGTTCTCAACAAATCCGACCTCGGCGAGCATCCCTCATGGAATGGAGTCGCAGCCACACGGATCTCCTGCGCGAGCGGCGAGGGCTTCGATACGCTTTCGGAAAAAATCCGCACCGCCCTCCATTTCACCGAAGCGGATTTCGGCGAGCACGCCATCGCCATCAATGCCCGCCACCAAGCATCCCTGGCATTGGCCCGCACCAACCTCACCGCCGCCCTCGACCTCCTAACCGAGCAAAACTCCGACCCCGAACTCGCCGCCATCGACCTCCGCGAAGCCCTCGACGCCCTCGGCGAAATCCCCGGCAAGGTCGATACCGAGGATCTACTGGGCGTGATTTTCTCGAGCTTCTGTATCGGGAAGTGACCGTCTTTTTCCTAGTTGAAGCCTCTTCGATTCTCAAATAACCTCCGGAATGCAACTGATTCACTCCGATCCGAAAATCATGATGGGAAAGGCGGTGGTCGCCGGAACAAGGATCACTGTCGAACACATCCTTGAAACCCTTGGGGCGGGCGAAACGATCGAACAGATCATATCCGAATACCCCTCGCTAACCCGCGAAGCAGTGCTCGCTGCCATCAATTTCGGAGCCGAGGCTCTCAAAGCCGATGTCATCTACCCGATGCCAGAGAACGCCGCATGAAACTTCTCGCGGATGAGAATATAAGCCGGAGTATGGTCGTCGGTCTCAGAGACACGGGGAATAGCGTAATTTCCGTCGCTGAGGATTCCCCGGGGATACCCGACAATATGGTTCTCGAACTTGCCAATCAGAATGGCGCTATCCTTGTCACCGAAGACAAGGATTTCGGCGAACTCGCCTACCGGCAGAAACTTGTGCATTTCGGCATAATCCTGATCAGATTGCCCCGGCTGTCCCCCGCCGAGAAGTGCCGGATGCTAGAGATTGTTCTGGATCGTCACGAACGGGATTTGAAGAATTGCTTCACCGTCATCACGCCGACCCAGATTCGTATCAGAAAAGCCGATTAAGTTCCACTGATCCCCATCAACTTTTAATAAACTCATCATGCCCACAAACCCATCGAAGCCCGGAAAAATCATGGCCGCCAACCGCGGCGAAATCGCGATCCGTATTTTCCGCGCCGCCACCGAACTCGGCCTCCGCACCGTTTCCATCTTCGCGGAGGAAGACCGCTTTTCCATCCACCGCTTCAAGGCCGACGAAGCCTACCAGCTCGACCCGTCGAAAGGCCCGGTCGGCGCGTATCTCGACTACGAAGGCATCGTGAAACTCGCGAAGTCCAAGGGCGTGACGATGATCCACCCCGGCTACGGCTTCCTCTCGGAAAACCCCGCCTTTGCCCGTGCCTGCGCGCGTGAGGGTATCATTTTCATCGGCCCCTCGCCGGAGCTTTTGGAAAACATGGGCGACAAGACCGCCGCCCGCGCGCTCGCCCACAAGTTCAACGTCCCCACCCTGCCCGGCACCGAGGAGCCGATCACCGATCCCGACGTGGCCCTGACCGTCGCGCATGAAATCGGTTTCCCGCTCATCATCAAGGCGGCCTTCGGCGGCGGCGGGCGCGGCATGCGTGTCGTCGAAAAACCCTCCCAGCTCCCCGGCCTGCTTGCGGAAGCGCGCGCCGAGGCGGAAAACGCCTTCGGCAACCCGGCTGTTTTCCTGGAGCGCTACATCAAGCGCGCCAAACACATCGAGGTGCAGATCCTCGGCGACCAGCACGGCAACGTCGTCCACCTCTACGAGCGCGATTGCTCCGTCCAGCGCCGCTACCAGAAAGTCGTCGAGGTCGCGCCCGCGATGCACCTCGATCCGGTCGTGCGGAAAGAGCTTTGCGACGCGGCAGTGAAACTCGCCGACGGCATCGGCTACAACAACGCGGGCACCGTCGAGTTCCTCTACGACATGGATCAGAACGACTGGTTCTTCATCGAGATGAACCCGCGCATCCAGGTGGAGCACACCGTCACGGAATGCGTCACCGGCATCGACCTCGTCCGCTCGCAGATCCTCGTCGCGCAGGGTCACGCCCTTTTCGATGAGGAAATCGCCCTGCCACCGCAGGACAAGATCCCGTGCAACGGTTTCGCGATCCAGTGCCGCATCACCACCGAGGATCCGGAGAAAAATTTCGCCCCGGACTACGGCCGCATCCTCAACTACCGCTCCGCCGCCGGATTCGGCGTGCGCCTCGACGCCGCCTCGGGCGATGCCGGCTCGGTCATCACGCCGTTCTATGATTCCATGTTGGTGAAGCTCACCACCATGGGCCGCGATTTCCCGATGGCCTGCCAGCGCATGGACCGCGCCCTGCGCGAGTTCCGCATCCGCGGCGTGAAAACGAACATCCCTTTCCTCGAAAACATCATCGCCGACGAAACGTTCCGCTCCGGCCAAGCGCACACCAAGCTCATCGACACCAAGACCGAGCTTTTCAAATTCAGCAAGCGCCGCGACCGCGCCACCCGCACCCTCGCCTACCTCTCGGAAATCACGGTAAACGGCAATCCCCACGCCAAAGCCTACCGCCCCGCCACCATCCTCGGGCCCGCCCCCACCCCCTCTTCCAATCAAAAATCCTCAATCAACAACCTGTCCGTCGTAGCCTCGGCGAAGTCGGATCAGCAATCAGCAATCCTCTTAAGGGAGCTCGGCCCCGAAAAATTCTCCCAGTGGATCTTAGATCAGAAACGCCTCCTGATCACCGACACCACCATGCGCGACGCCCACCAGTCGCTCATCGCCACCCGGATGCGCACTTATGACATGCTCGCCGTGGCCGA
>CAMBTF010000096.1 GCA_945870545.1 Akkermansia muciniphila | reverse complement strand
GGAGGTGGTTCGTGACGCTTCGGGGCGGGTGGTTCAGACCATCGAGCGCCAAAAGCAGGCGGCGGGCACGGAGCGCGCCGTGATCCGCGATGCTTCCGGGCGGGTCATCAGCACGGCCACGACCCAGGTCAGCGCGGGCGGCGGCGGGCAAACCACTTACCGTGATGCCAGCGGTCGGATCGCTGGCACGGCATCCTCCAAGACCACCGCCTCGGGTGGATCCAGCACCACTTACCGAGATGCGAGCGGTCGCATCGCAGGAAGCGCGACCACCAGTAAATTTTTGGGAAGCGGCAGCCGCACACAGTTTCGTGACGCCTCGGGGCGACTCACCGGAACCGAAAGCTCCCACGGCACCGGCGCCATAACCACCACGAGACGTGATGCTTCGGGTCGCTTGGTCAGCAGCAACTCAGGCAGCGGGAAGTGCCAAGGTGTGACGAGGACTCCCATGTCAACGACGGGAGCGAAGTAACTGCATAACGAAAGCCCATTTCAGGAAGGTGTGGCAGCGCCTAAAAAGCAACGCTTTGACCTGAATTGCGAAGCCAGTCTGGCATACGGCTCGCCACCGACTGAGTCTGTAAACGACTGAATACCAGGTCGTCGCAGCTGTTGCCAAAATGTTGCCAAAATACCCTTTTCTGGGTCATTTTTCGGCTGGAATCCTTATAAAGGAAGGATGGTGCGCGATACTGGGTTCGAACCAGTGACCCCCTCCGTGTCAGGGAGGTGCTCTACCACTGAGCTAACCGCGCATGCCTGCGTTGCCGCCGGGCGGTGAAACTAGGAGGAAACCCGACCGCCACGCAACCCCTTTTTCAACGGATTTTCGGAAAAAAACCGGTTCGGTGGTCGCTGCGATTGTGGCTTGAGTTGCGGGCACTCCCCACGCAGCCTTTCGACCGCAACATGAAATTCCTAACCGCCCTCCTCCTGCTGATCGCTCCCCTCCATGCCGAGGCTCCTAAAATTTTCAAAGGTCTTCTGGAAAAGGATGTTCCGGTCAAGGCGAGCATAGGGATCGTGGTGCCACCGCCGGAGATCGAGAAATACATCGCCAAGGTCGAGGCATCGGCCAGGAAAAACAAGGAGTGGTTCGTGGAGTACACCAAGGCCTCGAAGCCGGGCGCGCCGTTGCCCTTCCACGAGAATCTCGGGCTGACGAAAGAGGAATACGACGATTACCTCGCGCTGTGGGCGAAGCGTGATTTCAAATCCGCGGAGGAGGTGGTGCTGGTGCTGCGCGAGACCTTCGGCAAAACGTGGTCGATCACGGCCACTGGAGAGGCAGGGATCATTTCGACCCTGCGCTATGACCCGGAAAAAGCCGTATTCCGCTCGCCGAACGGGGAGATGAAACGCCTTGAGGACATCAAGACGGAGGCCACGAGCATCCTCGGTGCCTGGTCCGGCTATGAGTGGCGGCTTGAGGAGGAAACGGGACTAGGTAAGATCAAGGAGAACTTCGCGCTCGGGCGATATGACGACAAGGAGTATGGCTTGCTGGTTTACCGGGTGCAGGAGATTTCCGCGGAGGGCAGCCGTTTGCTTGATAAAAGCCTCGTGCTGCGTTTCCCCCTGGGTAAAGCGGGTCATCTGCCGACCCCATCCAACCCACCCAAACCACGCTGATTCACTCTGATCCATGCTGAAAAGGCACCGGTTAAAATGACTGGGGTTCAGTGTTCTCGCCATTGCAGTCCTCTGACCTCCACTCGCCTTCGGCATCAGCAACCTTTTGCTGATGAGCCCTTGGGCATATCCATCCCGCTGGAGGCTTTTGACTGCTGCGGTTCTCATCCGCCGCTTTTTGGGTTAGTGATGGAAAAACGGAGTAACCCGGTAGGATCCCGTCGTCCCGCCAAACAAAGCCGCGCTTGAAAGCTGTGAATCAAGAATCACAGCAGTCCAGAGCCTGCGGCGCACTCTACTTGGTTGTCACCTTTTCACGCACGGACTTTTGGCAAATGGTCTAGTCCGGCTGAATCTCTAGCCTCGGCGGCTTGCTCATCCGTATCGTATCGTCGAAGTCCCCGAGATCGAGGCTATCGAGGACATTCGTACTGCGGCTCATAAAGCCCGCACGCCCGCCTCCGCCGGTGTAGCTGGGAAGCTCGGAGTGGTAGGGATCCTCACCGATCAGGACGGGAGATTTGGGAAGGACCGGCAAGGCATCCACAGCGGGCATACTACCCAACGCGAAGCTCGGGTCAGCGTCACCTGCCATCGCGCCGGAGTGATGGGTGCAGAACGGTAGGTTTTGCACACCCTCTCGGAAATACTCGGCGATCTTCGTGCTCTTTGATCGAACCGTGCCGGTGGAGACATCCTCGACCATTTCCTGGCAGAACTGAGTGGCCCGCTGGCCGGAAACCGAACAGATCTCCACCTCCGACAAGGAGTCCGGCCTATCGATGCCTTTGCCGCCGAAGGCGGGAGCCGCCGCATTCATCGCCGCCGTCCACACCGGCATGGATAGATCGCGGCTGAACGCGCCGGGATAGATCGGCTCGCTGTTGCCTTGCAGGAAACCCGTCCACACGCCGCAAGTGACGCGCCCGTTGTAGCCAAGGAACCAGGTGTCCGTGAAGTCATGGGTCGTCCCGCCCTTGCCCGCACCGAGAAATGGTTTTTCCAACAGGCTGCCCGCCAGTCCGGCGGCACTACCATGGGTCATGCCGCCGGCCATCATGCTGTGCACCTGCCATGCGACCGCCGAGTCAAGCAACCGCCCCGAAGGATTCGCGGAAGGCTTCCGCCGGTAAACCACACGTCCCTCTGAATTCTCAATCCGATCAATGTAGGAAAAATTCTCAGCACCGCGCCGGCCGCCGAGCGGAAAGGTGGACATCGCCGTGACCGCCTGTTTCATCGATGCGGGCTCCCACCCGACGCTAACCCTCGGCAGCGGCTTCGAATCCTTCATTGAGAAACCGAATGCCACCGCCGCGTCGATGATGCGCTGGATGCCGGTCTCGCCGCCGAGCCTCACAGTCGCCGCAATCTTCGAGTGGGCGAACGCCCGCCTGAGGCTGATCATTCCATCGTATTTCGGCGAAGGCACCTCCATGCCCCATTCACCGAGAATCCCCTCCTGCCCGCCGACCATGACCGCGCGGTTGTCCATCGGCTCGTCCTCAAGCATGGACGCGGGCGAGTGCTTGCCTGCGAGCGCGGCGGAATACAGGAAAGGGAAAAACGCAGTGCCCAAGGGACGTTTTCCCATCTCTATGAAATCATAGGGAACCTCCGCGTAATCCCTGCCGCCGACATGAGCCAGCACCTCACCGGTGGCATGATCCACCATGAAAACGGCACCCTGCAGATAGGCTGGATCGGCGTTTTTTCCTTGGCGGTCGTATTCGGAATACTTCTGGCGAGTGAACCCAGGATGCTTCTCGGCCTCAGACAGAGAGACAGCCAGCGCCTTTTCCGCCGCGCTCTGCACCTCCGAGGAAATGGTCGTATGAATCGTATACCCTCCGGCGGCCAATGCATCCGCTCCCAGCGATGCAGCGACCCCGTCCATGATGCGCTCATACAGATGCGAAGTGCCGCGGCGCAGCGGCTTAGAGTTCACTTTCAAGGGTTTGGCTCTCGTATCCACGAGCTCCCTCGCGGACAACATCCCCTCCTCGCGCATACGTCCCAGCACCATGTCGCGCGCCTTGCGGCTATCCTTGAGGCTGTTGAGGGGAGAGTTTTTCGTCGGGTTCTTGATCAGTCCGACGATCGTGGCGCACTCTTGGAGGTTCAGATCCTTTGGTTCTTTTCCGAAATACCCCAGCGAGGCGGAACGAAGCCCGTAAAAACCACTGCCGAAGTAGATCCGATTCAGGTAGAACTCGAGAATCTCCGGTTTCGAATACCGCTCCTCGATGCGCAACGCGAGAAACGCCTCAACCAATTTCCGCTGTATCCCGCCCTCGCCGCGCGCCGCCGCATCCTGCTTAAGCGGATAGGCATTCCGCGCGAGCTGCATGGTAATCGTGCTCGCGCCCTGCGTGGTTTCACCCGCCTGGTAGTTCAGCTTGAGAGCGCGCACGATGCCGATGTAGTCCACTCCCGAATGGGACTTGAAGCGCGAGTCCTCCCCCGCACGCAGGGTGTCGATGAAAAGCTCGGGCACGTCCCCGATCGGTATGATGCTCCGGTTTTGAACAAAGATCCGCCCGATCTCCTTTCCGTTGCGGTCAAGAATGATACTCCGCTCCTCCAGCTTGTTGATCTGTCCGAGATCATAGGTCAAGGCGCGCTCGCGGTATCCGCGCGTGTATTGCTCCGCAAACAAAAAGGCGACCCCTCCCGCGATGAGGCTAAGCAGCAAGCTCACCAGCCAAAAGGTTTTGCGCTTGTAGAAACGGCGTTTGCCGATCTTCTTCCGGGTGTTTCTGATTTGTTGCGCCATGCCTGATGCCATTCCGAAGCCACCTACCGGCGACCTCCCGTTTCCGCAGGATTACCCGAATCCCCCGGCCGCGGCAACCCCTTCCTTGCGCGAAAGGATCATCGCCACGATTGCGGCGCGCGGCGGCGTCCCGTTCCCGGAATACCTGGAAATCGCGCTCTACGATCCCGAACTCGGCTACTACTCCCGTGCTGGCACCCAGGTGGGGCGCAATGGCGATTTCTTCACCAGTGTCAGCGTCGGGCCATTGTATGGAAGGTTGCTGGCGCGGCGTTTCCTCGGATGGTGGGAAACGAACGGAAAGCCCGGTGCTTGGCGCATCCTCGAGATCGGCGCGCACGACGGCACGCTCGCGGCGGACATCCTTTCAGAAATCCGCCTCCTCTCCACGCCTGCTTGGCAGGCTCTGGAATACGCCATCGCAGAGCCTTTGCCGCGGCTGCGCGGCCTACAGAAGGCATACTTGGAACCCCTGGCGTCCCGGCTGCGCGTTGCCGAAGGTTTCGGCGGGATTGCCTCGCACCCGCTGCCAGGAGTCGCGTTCGGCAACGAAATCCTCGACGCCCTACCCTTCCACCTCATCGAGATGAAAGGCGGCGTATGGCATGAGCTGCATGTGATCGTTGGTAAAAACGGCACGCTGGCACTGGAACCACGGGAGACATCGCTCCCACTCAGCGGGACTTTTCCCGAAGGCTACCGAACGGAGGTCAGGACGAATTACCCGGGCTTCCTCTCATCTGTCGCCGCCTGCCTGACGGATGGGCTCCTGGTCTTCGCGGACTACGGCTTTGCCGCGCCGGAATACTACGATGTTTACCGTAGTTCGGGCACGCTCCGCACATTCTCGTCGCACAGGGCGGGCGAGGATCCGTTCGCCGCCCCGGGGGAAACAGACATCACCGCCCACGTCGATTTCACGGATCTAGCGAAGGCCGCGGGCGCGCTCGGCTACGCGCCCACTGCGTTCAATAGCCAGGGAAGCTACCTCACACACCTCGCGAAACCCCTGATCCTCGCCGGGGGCATGGACGATCCGAAAACCATCGCCCAGTTCCGCACCCTCACCCATCCCGCTCATCTCGGCGCGAGATTTCACATCATCGAGCTGACCCGCTCGGCGGAAATCCCGACGGACGTGGCGCATCGGCTGGCACTGTGATCAATCGAAGAAACGGATCTTGCCGGGCACAGGAAGTTTTCCGGCGGCCATCGCCGCGTGCTGCTCGTCGGTGCAGGCGGAGTCGATCGGCGCGTCGGGCTGGATTTCGTTGTCCTGAACCACTCCGTTCGCGAGCATCCATTTCTCGACCTCCTCACCGCTCACATCCGCGAGCATATTGCCGTCGATCTCAACACACGGGGAGAGCGGCTGCCCGCTGCGTTGTTCCATTTCCCAACGGAATGCGGGATTCTTGATGATATCCTTCTCCTCGTAGGGCAGATCGTATTTCCTCATGATGGCGCGTATCCCTTCGCTCCATCCGCAGAAGGTTTTCAAATAGGCGGTGATTTTAGGCTGCGTGTTGCTCATGCGTGACGACGATAAGAGGTGCACGGCGCATTGCAACCCGCTTCGTCGCTGATTGCTTTACCTTGGCATGCGCCGGAATCCACGGGGATCTTATATAATCCCAGGATCTCGCTGAGCACCGCTGAAAGGTGGACTGATTTTGTTTTTGTAAAGGGATCACCGGAGGCACAGGCTCCGCTCCGTGTCCGGATTCGCCCAACAGAAAGCAGTGATGAACCTCTCGCTGGTCGTGGCAGTGGTTCTGCTGGGCGCAAAAACCTATGCTTCCATGGTCACGGGTTCCTCGGCGATCTACTCGGACGCCGCCGAATCCGTGGTGCATGTCTTCGCGGTGGCCTTCGCTGCTTGGGCGTTGCGGCTTTCCCATAAACCTGCGGACGACACCCATCACTTCGGGCACGACAAGATCTCGTTTATCTCCTCGGGCTTCGAGGGAGCCATGATTTCCGCCGCCGCTGCGCTGATCCTCTACGAAGCCGGTATGCAGTTCATCCATGGCGTGGAACTTTCGAAACTCGGGGTAGGTCTCTGGATCACCGCGGGAGCCGCCGTCACCAATCTTGCGCTCGGCCTTTCCCTTATCAAGGCAGGCAAGAAATCAGGCTCCAGCCTGCTGCGCGCCAACGGGCTCCATGTCCTCACCGATGTCTGGTCGAGCGTCGCCGTCATCGTCGCGCTCATATTGATATCCATCACCGGTTGGCGCATGTGGGATCCGATCTTCGCCGTGTTCGCCGCGCTGAATATCCTCCGCGTCGGCCTCGGGCTGATCCGTGAAAGCCTCGGCGGACTGCTCGACGAGGCGGATCC
>CAMBTF010000095.1 GCA_945870545.1 Akkermansia muciniphila | reverse complement strand
GTCGAGGTCAACGGCTCGCCCTGCCTGAAGCTCGCTACCCGCATCACCCCGGCGGATTTCGTCCGCCTCGATGGCAAACGCGTCCTCCCGAAAGAGGAGATGGTCGTCATTTTCCACAAGCCGCGCGGCTACGTCTGCACCCGCAGCGACGAGCTCGGGCGGCAGACCATTTACAACCTCCTTCCACCCGCGCTGCACGCCCTCCATCACGTCGGGCGTCTCGACACCGATTCCGAGGGCATGCTGATCCTGACCAATGACGGCGACCTTTCGCAGCGCCTCATGCACCCGTCGAAATCGGTCGAAAAGGAGTATCTCGTCACCTCGAACCAAGCCTTCGAGAACGCCCACCTCGACCAGTTTCTCGCCGGGGTTTTCACCGAGGAAGGCAAGCTGAAGGCGAAACACATCGAGCGCATCTCCGCGCGCCGCATCAAGGTCATCCTCGACCACGGCGCGAAACGCCAGATCCGCGTGATGTTCGAGGCGCTCGGCTACCAGGTCACCAAGCTTCTCCGCGTCCGCATCGGAAACCTCTGGCTCGGCGACCTCGAACCCGCCCAATACGCAATCCTCAACAAGAAGGAAATCGCGATGCTGCTCGATGAAAAGGCGTAGAAATACCCCTCACTCCTCAATCAGCTCACGCAGCGCTTCGGGAGCAGCCGGTCTAATCCCTTCTTGATTTCAACGCCGGATCTGATCCTAAATATAACCCTAATTACTAGACTGATCAGGTCACCCGATATCTCTGAGCCCTGCCCCCGCAAACCACGCGCCGCGTCCGCACGGCGTTGCGCGCCTTGGCAAAAGGGAGGGGCGACATCAAGGGATTACAGGCAAGCTTGGAGGGCTTCAACCGACTCCGTATCGGCGGTATCCGCATCATCTTCCGCCAAATTTCCGGAATGGAAATCCTCCTCGAATACGCCAACACCCACGACGTGATCTACATACTTTTCGAGCAGATCCTGAGTGAACGCGGGAAATGACTTACACGTGGCTGGGACTTGCAGTCTCCCGTCAACCTCCGAAGATCAATCCGCTGACTCACCATTTCCGTTCCCCATCCTTCCATGGCTGGCACCACGCGGCCTCTTTATGAGGCAACGGTGTTCTCTTCTGCCATCCGGAAAATCTTTTCGGCGTCCGCTTCAACGAGGCAACACGAAAAAAAAATGAAAAACTTGAAAGAGTATACCGTATGGTGAATGTATACTGGACATTAAATGAAAACACCACCTTTACCTTCCCCCCAGCGTTCGGATCACGCCACCGCACTTCTGCGCGCCCGCATCCTTGATGGCGTCCTCAATCCCGGAGCCCTGTTGGCGGAGTCGGCGGTGGCGCGGGAGCTGGGTGTCAGCCGGGTGCCGGTTCGGGAAGCTTTGTTTACCCTTGAGCACGATGGATTGATCGAGTTCAGCGCTACGGGCCGGGCTTATGTGAAGAAGCTTTCGCCTTTTGATTTTGAAGAACTCTATGTGTTGCGTCTCACACTGGAGCCAGCGGCGGCGCGACTGGCCGCGCCCGCGCTTAGGGAAAACCCCTCGGCCCTAGTGGCGAATATCCGAGCCACCCGCGAAGCTACCTCCCTTCTCCAAGTCACGCAACTGGATCTCGATTTTCACGAGATCATCCTGGAGGCCTCGGGAAATGGACGCCTCCTTAAACTGTGGCGCTCGACGCACCATGAGCTGGCGCTTTGGCTCGGTCGCCTGCATCGTTCAAAGCAAATCCAGACACGAGGCACGCAATCCGGGACAGTGAGCAGCCACGAAGCCCTCGTCACGGCCTTCAAAACCAAATCCCCCGCAGAGTGCGAGCGCCTGATGCGCCAGCACATCCTCGGCTGGCGGGAATGGCTCCCAACCAAGGAGGTGCAGCCATGAAGATTCTTGCCTCCATCCTCTTCCTGCTGCTTGCGGCTCCGCTTTTTGGTGATGAGCACGAGATCTTCGAGAAAAGCATCCAGCCTATCCTCAAGGAATATTGCATAACCTGCCACTCGACCGAAAAACAGAAGGGCGACCTGGATCTCGAGCGCTTCAGCTCACTCGATCTAGTGAAGGGAGACCCGAAGGTGTGGAGGTATTCGCTGGACCAGATCCAAGACGAGGAAATGCCGCCGAGGAAAAAACCGCAGCCTTCGCCCGAGAAGTTGAAGCTGCTCACCGATTGGATGCAAGGCACCCTCGATGACATCGCCCTCGCCAACGCCGGCGATCCCGGTCCGGTCGTCCTGCGGCGGCTTTCGAATCACGAATACACCTACACCCTCCGCGACCTAACCGGGGTGGACTCGCTCGATCCGGCGCGGGAGTTTCCCATCGATGGAGCGGCGGGCGAGGGCTTCACCAATGTCGGCGCGGCTCTGGTGATGTCGCCCGCTTTGCTCACGAAGTATCTCGATGCAGCGAAAGAGGTCGCCAATCACCTCGTCCTGCTGCCCGACGGCGTCCGGTTCTCCGCGAGCGATTCCTCACAGGACTGGACCCATGAAACCCTCGAACGGATTCGGGCGATCTACGCCAAACACACTGTCACCGGGAAAGGGGACAAGACGAAACAGCAGGGCATCGATCTCGAACTCGGGAACGATGCCGGACGCCTGCCGCTTACCGCCTATCTCGACGCCGCGCAGGGCAGGGGAGACGGGGAAGGACTCAGTCCGAAATACCTCGAGATCCTGACAGAGGCACTCAAAGACGGATCGCCTTCGCCCCTGCTCGATCCCCTGCGGGCGAAGTTTCGTGAGAAGACCCTGACCGCTGCAGAGATCGAACCTTGGCAAAACACTCTCTGGCGTTTTGCGAAGGTGGGTTGGATTGGTACGAAGACTGGTGCGAAGTCATGGCAGGAGCCCGTCACGCCGATCGTTTCGAGCCAAGAGATGCGCGTAAAACTGGACGGCGACCGCGACACGACCCTTTACCTCACCACGACCGACGCCGGCGATGGCGCGGAAGGCGATGACGTCATCTGGGAGGGGCCTCGGCTCGTCGCTCCGGGCCGTCCCGATCTTCCGGTGCACGCCCTGCCGGATCTCGTCGCCCACCTCGAAAAGGAACGCTCCCGCATCATCGAAAGCAGCGAGCGCATTCTCACGGCCATCGCCGCTGGTGACGATGATCCTGACAAAGACCTGCTCCTCGCGTGGCGCGAGATCCTCGGCTTTAGCACGACAAAGCTCGAGCCGCTCCTCACGAAAAAGATGTCCGGCACGCCGGATTACAATTTCATCCGCGGCTGGCAGGGCGAAAACGCGCTGGGCGTGCTCGCGAACTCCTCCGACGCCACGGTGCGGACGCCGGGCGTGATGAAAGCCCACGGCGTCGCGACCCATCCTTCGCCGACACTCGCTTCGGTGATCGCATGGCGCAGCCCGGTCTCGGGATCGCTGCGGCTTTCCGGCGACGTCACGGACGCCCATCCCGAATGCGGCAACGGCGTCACCTGGGCACTCGAGATACGTCGCGGTCACGCCACCGAGGTCCTCGCCAGCGGGGAAACGACAGGGGCGGCGGTGATACCGTTCGGGCCGTTCGAGAACGTGCGCATCGAGGCAGGGCAGGTCGTTGCGCTCGTCGTTGGGCCACGCGAAGGGGATCACAGTTGCGACCTCACCACAGTGAATTTAAGCCTCGGTGACGGAAAATCGACCTGGGATCTCGCGAAGGACGTTTCCCCCGACATTCTCGCCGGCAATCCGCACGGGGCCTGGCACTTCCTCAGCCAGCCAGCCGCTCTCGCCAGCGCGCCCGATCTGCCGGCTCCGCTGGCAGCCTGGCGTCGCGCCCCTTCGCCGGAGCTGGCCGCTGCGGTGCGCCGGTATCTCGAGCAGGATTTCCCCCTGGGCAGTCCGCTCCTCGCGCCGGCGATGCGATCCTTCTTTGCGCAGGAGCCTTACAAACCCATTCCCGCGAAGGCACCCTCCGTCGTGGAAATCGCCATTCCCGCCGCACTCGCCGCCGGAGCCGAATTTGTCGTGACCGGTCGTCTCGCCGCGAAGGAAACAGGCAGCGTGCAGATGCGCGTGCTCGCGGAAAAGCCGGAGCCGCGCCCGGGCCTCATCGCCGGGAACACGGAAACCGGAATCAAGGGCGGCCAATTGAGCGACAACAACCTTGTCACCCGTCACCGCCTTCCCGTGATTGCGAACCCGGCCAGTGAATCGTGGAAACGCTTCGAGAAGACCTTCGACGAGTTCCGTTCCCTTTTTCCGATCGCGCTGTGTTATTCAAAAATCGTTCCCGTCGATGAGGGCATCACCCTGACCCTCTTCCATCGTGAAGATACCCACCTGAAGCGCCTCATCCTCGACAAGACCCAGACGCGCGAACTTGACCGGCTCTGGGACGGGCTGCTCTTCGTGAGCGAGGCCCCCCTGAAGCGGGTCGATGCCTTCGAGCAGATCTTACAATACGCGACGCAGGATGCCTTAACTTCGAACTTAACGCCGATGCGCGAGCCCATCCTCGCCGCCGCCGCGAAGTTCAAGCAACAGAAAATCGACGCCGATGCCGCGCAGCGCGAGGCCGTGATCGCCTTTGCCGCAAAGGCCTGGCGTCGCACCCTGACCGAGTCGGAGAAAACTTCGCTCCGCGCCTTTGCTCCCCGGCTCATGGTCGCGCGTGTGCTGACTTCACCGGCCTTTCTTTACCGGGGCGAGCAGGCTCCGGAAACGACTGGTCCGGTGAGCGACTGGGAACTGGCGACACGCCTGAGTTATTTCCTCACCTCCTCCGCACCCGACGAGGAACTCCGCGCTCTCGCCGCCGAGGGCCGGCTCAGCGACGACAAGGTCCTCGCCGCCCAGGCGCGCCGTTTGCTGAAAACTGAAAAAGTCCGCCGCCTCGCCACCGAGTTCGGCTGCCAGTATCTCCACGTCCGCGACATCGCCACCCTCGACGAAAAGAGTGAACGCCATTTCCCGGAGTTCACCGGTCTGCGCGACGACATGCAGGAGGAGGTGACCCGCTTTTTCATCGATCTCTTCCAGAACGACCGCAGCGTTCTCTCCCTGCTTGATGCCGATCACACCTTCGTGAACGACCCCTTGGCGGCATTCTACGGCTTGAAGAATCCGCAATCCGACATCCACAATCCAGCATCACCCGAATGGTACCGCATCGATGGCCTGCGCGAACAGGGTCGCGGCGGCATCCTGGGCTTTGCCGCGACTCTCGCGAAACACTCCGGCGCTTCCCGCACCAGCGCGATCCTGCGCGGCACCTGGGTGAGCGAGGTCGTCCTCGGCGACAAGCTGCCAAAACCACCACGGGACATACCTATCCTGCCCGAAGAGGCTCCCGAGGGACTCACCGAGCGCCAGCTCATCGAACGCCACAGTAGCGATCCGAATTGTGCGGGCTGCCACAGCCGTTTTGATTCCTACGGTTTTGCTCTCGAGGGCTTCGATGCGATCGGTCGCGCCCGCGAGGCTGACACGAAAACCGTCCTGCGCAACGGCACACCCATCGCCGGGCTCGAGGACTTGCGCGACTACCTCGGCGGAGAACGGCGCCAGGATTTCCTTGGCCAGTTTTGCCGCAAGCTCCTCGGCTACGCCCTCGGCCGCAGCGTCCAACTCTCCGACCAGCCTCTTCTCGACGAACTCGTCGCAATTGAGGGAAACCGCATCGGCGATCTCGTCGAACACATCGTCCTGAGCCCGCAATTCCGAAACGGGAGAGGACGCGAATTAGTCAAAGAATAAACCAACGCTACCCATGAACTCCCACTCCCACCGCTTCTCCCGCCGTACCTTCCTCCGCGGCACCGGCGTCACCATGGCCCTGCCCTGGCTAGAATCGTTCAATGTCTGGGGCGACGAGCCGAAAACCAACCGCCCCGCTAGCGAGGCACCCGTCCGGCTCTGTGTCACCTTTTCCGGCAACGGCTTCCACTCGAAAGAATGGTGGGCCAAAGGCGAGGGTAAGGCGATGGAACTCGGCCGTGTCCTCGAGCCGCTCGCGGCGTATCGCGAAAAGATGCTCTTCGTCCGCGGCCTCTATCACGAAGAGGCGCGCAAGGGCAACATCCACAGCTCACAGACCGGCAACATACTCTCCGGCGCGCCCATCGCCAGCGGCGGTGAGATCCGCTCGGGCACCAGCTTCGATCAAGCTCTCGCACAAACCTACGGACGCAGCACCAAGGTGCCAAGTCTCGTCCTCGCCTGCGAGAAGTCGAATCCCTCGGTGCACAAGAACTACTCCATGCTCTACAGCTCGCACATCTCCTGGAGCTCGCCGACCACGCCGACGCCTCTAGAGCTCTATCCCGCGCTGGCCTTTGACCGGCTGTTCAAGGACGAGTCCTCGCCCGCCGATCGCAGCGTCCTCGATGCGGTGATGTCCGACGCCGCCGACCTGCGCCGCGGGCTCAGCGGCGACGACCAGCGCAAGCTCGACGAATACCTCGACTCCGTCCGTGAGGTCGAGAAACGCATCGAGAATGCCGGCAAGCGCGGCGAGTTGCAGGGCTGGCGGCCGACCCTGGAAAAACCCAATATCGCCCGTCCCGCCGACGGCATCCCGCAGGACATCGGCGAGCACATGCGCCTGATGATGGATCTCGTGGTTCTCGGCTTCCAGACCGACACAACGCGAATCACGACGCTGAAGTTGAACAACGACCACAGCGCCCTCCGTTTCCCGAACCTTCCCAGCCTGCAACAGCCGGGACACGGGATCGATTACATGATCCACCACCTCCTCAGTCACAGCGATGGCGAGGACTGGCTGCACGTGAACCGCTTTTTCATGGAGCAGGTC
>CAMBTF010000094.1 GCA_945870545.1 Akkermansia muciniphila | reverse complement strand
GTCCTCGCCGATAGAGAGCCCCACCGAGACGTTGCGGCCGGCGAGGATTTCGGAAAGCTCGTCGTTCGTGTGCTTGCCGAGTCCGCCGCCGTCGAAGACTGCGTTGGCGAACTTGTCGAGCATCGGCGAGTCCTTCGGCTGGGAGAGCTGGCCGGTTCCGATGCGTGCCATCATGCGGATGCGGTTTTTCTCGAAATCGGTTTTCTTGAGGTTGATGCGGACATTGTTCGCCAGCTTGATCTGCGTGATTTCGAGATCCTTGATTTCGGCGGTCGAAGCGATGGTTCCAGGTGTGCCGAAATCGGTGTAGCCGAAGGGGATCATTGCGCGTGCGGCGGGCGGCTCCACGGCTGTTTCGGCGGATTTTTCGTAAAGCTTGGCGAGGGTTTCCGCTGCGTCTTCGGGCGCTTTCTTGGTGGAAAGCACGAGGTGGTATCCCGGCGCTTCCCAGAATTTCACGAAGTCCGCGTGAACTTCCGCGACCGTGATCCCGTTGAGGATTTCCTCGGAGAGCGCGAGGTCGGCCTCGGGGGTTGAGAACACCGAGCCATCGTTCACCGAACTCGCGATGGCCGTGGCGAGCGAGTCGGACTTGCGGGTGTCCTTGCGTTTCACCTCCTCGCGGTAGGCGTTGAGCAGGTTCGCTTTCGCTTCGGAAAGCTCCGCCTCGGTGAAGCCATGCTCCTTGGCGCGGCGCAGTTCTTGTTCGAGGACGGGCACCACTTCCTGCCAGCGGTCATCGGCGGCGGTGAGTGAAACGGAACCCATCTCCAGCTCGTTGAAGAGCGCGAATTTTGAGGCGGAGCCGCTGCTCACCGGTGAGTTTTCCTGTTTCGTGATCCGCTCGAAACGGCGGCCCATGATCGAGTGCGCAATCTCCACCGGGAATCTCGCCGCCCGGGTTTCTTTGGTGTCGGGCTTTCGCTCAAAAGGGCGCACCAGGTTCAGTGAAACATCCGTGGAGGTCAGCTCGGGATCGCTGAAAATGTGCGGCTTCAAGCCCTCCGGCATGGCCACCTCTCCCATATCGGGGTCATCGCCGGGCTTCTCTGGATTCACAAGCGTGCCGAAGGTTTCCTTGATCGTCAGCTCAAGCTCCGCCGCATCGATGTTGCCGACGGCTACGAAAGTCATGCGCTCCGGCGTGTAGTATTTCTGATAAAAGTCCACGAAGCGCTGGCGCGGCGCGTTCTTGATCACCACCTCCTCGCCGATGGGGAAACGCTCGCCGATCAGCGAACCGGGCAGCATGGTTTGAAACTGTTTGAGCATCATCCGGTATTCCACCGAGTCCCGCGAAGCCTTTTCCGCGAGGATCACGCCGCGCTCCGCATCGATTTCCTCCGCGCTGAGCAGCGCGCCGTCAGCGAAGTCGCGCAGCACGCCGAAGGTGAGTTTCATGGTGTCCGGTTTGAGGTCGGGCAGGTCGAGCATGTAAACGGTCTCGTCGAAGGACGTGTAGGCGTTGACATGCGCGCCGAAGGCGATGCCGCGGGTCTGCATCTCGCGGATCAGAGTGTTCGCGTCCTTGTGGCGTTTGGTGCCGTTGAAAACCATGTGCTCTAGGAAATGGGCGACGCCGCGTTGATCCTCTTCTTCCATGAGAGATCCCGCCGCGATGTGCAGGCGCAGGGAAAGGCGGTTCGGTGGTTCAGAGTTCGGCAGGATCATGTAGCGCATCCCGTTTTCCAATTTCCCGAACACCGCAGCGGGATCCGGCGTGATGTCGGATTTCGCCTGCGGCCACTCCCGCGCCTCCACCGCGACGGAAGGCGGCGTAGTTGGTTTCTCATCCGGCTTGTTGCCGCGGAGGGCGAGGAAAAGGGCGGTGGCCGCCAGGATAAGACTGAGGATGAGAGGGCTTGTGTTGCGCATGAGGCGAGAATCGCGATGCACGGCGGGATTGCAAGCATGAGGTGGCGGGTATGAAGAGTCGCGCCTCCGGCCGGCTTTTTCGGATGAGGAGCGAGGCGATCAAGCGAGAGAAGGGGAGAATGGGAAAGGATTTCTCCCGAGTGCAGCAACCATGTTGCCACGGGGAACCATCTTTCCTGCGGCACAACGCCTATGGATTGATGTATGACGATTGTTGATTATTGATTTTTGAAGTGACCGGAGGGCGAATTCTTTCTCTTCCCTTCAAAAATCAACAATCGTCATTCATCAATCGTCAATTCTTCCTCGTCGGATCTCATAACGGCACAACCTCATTGAGAACAGTGATCCAAGCTCCGTGCAAAAATCAGCTGTGCCCTTTTGGTGATGTCTGGGGATGGCGTTTGCAATACTCCAGCGAAAAGATAGAAAGCCCACATGTCCCTAGAGGTTTCCACACCCGCCCTACTTTTTCCCGCGATCAGCCTGCTGTTCCTTTCTTACACGAACCGCTTCCTCCATCTCTCCGCGCTGATCCGCCAGCTGCACGGGCAATGGGCGGAGCGCGGCGATTGTCTCGCCCGGCAGCAGATCGAGAATCTCCGTAAACGCCTCGTGCTGATCCGCTTCATGCAGCTTGTCGGCGCGCTGAGCCTGCTGCTCTGCGTCGTTTCCATGGTCAGCGTAATGGCCGAAGCGCAATGGCTGGCGATGCCATCGTTCGCCGCGGCGCTGTTCCTGATGGGGGCTTCGCTGGCCAGCCTAGTGTGGGAAGTTTTGATTTCCGGCGGCGCCCTGCGCATCCTGCTCGCGGCGATGGAGGAGAAGAAGCCTTGAGCGGGCTAATTTCCGCATTGCCCGGAGCGGGGAAAAGCCCTGAGCATCCGTGCATGTCGAAATATGCGGGTGAAGAGGTGCTGGTGGTGAAGCGCGGGCTGTTGGAAGAACTCGGAATGTTCGAGGGCTTCCGCACGGAGGGCGTGGACGATGTGGTGGCGGCGGTGCTGGATGAAACGGCGCACTTTTTCCTGGATCGTGCGGCGGCAGAGGAAGACCCCAGCCACAAGCAGCTCATCCCGTACTGCATCTTCAAATGCGGCGACCGCGTCCTCCACTACACGCGTGGAAAATCGGGCGGCGAGAACCGGCTGCATGCGAAAATTTCCGTCGGCGTCGGTGGCCACATCAATCCCGTGGACATGGGCGAGGGGCGGAAAGGCGCCGCCGCCTACTACGCCGCCGTGCAGCGTGAAATCGAGGAGGAACTGGACATCGCCTGCGATTACACGATGCGCATCGTGGGGCTGCTCAACGACGACTCGAACCCCGTCGGCGAGGTGCATCTCGGTGTCGTCCACCTCGTGGAGCTGGAAAGCGAGGAAGTTGCCTCCCGTGAAGACGCGTTGACTGATCTTTCATGGGCGAGCGTTTCCGACCTCAACGGCGGGCTTTTCGAAAGGCTGGAGACATGGAGCGCATTCTGTGCGAGGTGGCTGGCGGAGGGGAATGGGTGAGGCTCCGGCGGTGTCTCCGGCGGCTTGACCGGACGGGCTTTTCCGCGTAAGTGAAGATCTATGAAAGGAATTTTGGAAATCGAGCGCGAGATCGAGCGGTTGCCCGGTGAGGAGTTCATGGAGCTGGCCGCATGGATGTGGCAGCAAGCCGAAGACAAGGGCTTGCTGGCAGCGTGTATGGAAGCGGATGCTGAGCCGGATGAACGGGCTGACCGGGATGAGATCTTTGCCATTTTGGAAAGTCCATGAAGGTCGCCTTCCACAGGCATTTCGCGAAAGACCTGATCAAGATCGGCTCATCAAACGCCAAGGAAAGGATCAAGCGGGCCATCCTGGATCTGGAAGAGGCCGGGAGTTTGGACTCGTTTCCCCAAATCAAGTCTATGAAAGGTGCGGGCGCTTATCTCCGCATCCGAGTCGGAGACTACAGGATCGGCCTGACACGCGAGGATGACGGGGATGGTGTTGTTCTGCTGAGAGTCATGCACCGCAGCGAGATCTATCGGCACTTCCCGCCACGCTGATCAGATTTCGGCATTTACCTGAGCCCGTCGTATGTCGATCATCCGGGCATGAGCGATTTCGATCCATTCGAGACAAAGATGCGGGCGGCCGGCATGGGCGATGCGCCGGTGGCTGTTTTCAAACGGAACTACGAGGCGTTGCTGCGCGATGAGACGGGGCTGATCCCCGAGGAGAGCATCGCCCCCGCCGGTGATTTGCCGAAGGCGGACGAACTGCCCGCAGGCGACGGTGCGGATCTGCTCGGGCAGACGGTGATCGTGAAACTCAACGGCGGTTTGGGAACGGGGATGGGTTTGCTGGGGCCAAAGAGCCTGCTCGCCGTGCGCAAGGGCGTGAATTTCCTCGATCTCATGGTGCGGCAGACGCTCTCGCTGCGCGAGCAAAGCGGCACGAAGGTGCGCCTGCTATTGATGAACAGTTTCAGCACCAGCGAGGACACGCTCGCCCATCTCCAGCGTTACGTTCAGCAGGGCTTCGCCGACGCGGGTGAGGTGGAGATGATGCAGAACATGGTGCCGAAGATCGATGCGCAGACACTCAAACCGGTCGAATGGTCCGCCGATCCCGAGCAGGAATGGTGCCCGCCGGGCCATGGCGATCTTTACCCCGCTCTTGTCGGCAGCGGTTGGCTGGATCGCTTGCTTGCGGAAGGCGTGAGATACGCTTTCGTTTCCAACTCCGACAACCTCGGCGCCATCCTCGATCCCGCGCTACTCGCGTTCTTCGCGCAGTCCAGTGCGCCGTTCATGATGGAGGTCACGCGGCGCACGGCGGCGGATCGGAAAGGCGGCCATCTCGCGATCCGTAAAAGCGACGGCCGCCTGCTACTGCGCGAGGTCGCCCAATGCCCGGACGCGGATCTCGATGCCTTCCAGGACATCGACAAGCACCAGTATTTCAACACGAACAGCCTCTGGCTAAACCTCGAAAAGCTGAAAGTCCAGCTCACCGCCGACTCCGGCGCGCTGCCGCTGCCGATGATCAAGAACAACAAAACCGTCGATCCCCGCGATCCGAAATCGCCTGCGGTTTTCCAGCTCGAGATCGCGATGGGATCCGCCATCGAGTGCTTCGAGGGCGCGCTGGCTGTGGAGGTTCCGCGCAGCCGTTTCGCGCCGGTGAAAACGTCCGCCGATCTCCTCGCCCTCCGCTCCGATGCCTACGAGGTGCTGCCCGATGGCCAAGTCCGCCTCCGCGCGGAACGCAACGGGGTGCCGCCGGATATCTCGCTTTCCGGCGAATACAAGCTCGTCGATTCGCTCGATGCGCTAGGCGTGCCGAGCTTGATTCAATGCCGCTCGCTGAAAGTCAGCGGGCTTGTCAATTTCGAAGAGGGCGTCGTCCTCGAGGGCGATGTTGCTTTTGAAAACCATCAATCCGAACGCAAGGCCATCCCGGCGGGCGTTTACAACAACGGAAATTACTGACTTATGTGGAAAGGAAGATTTACACAGGATACCTCGTCGCTGGTCCAACAGTTCGGCGAATCGATCTCTTACGATTGGCGGCTGTTTCCGCACGACATCGCGGGATCCATCGCCCACGCCCGTGCGCAGCTCAAGGCGGGACTGCTCACGAAGGAGGAATTTTCATCCATCGAAAAAGGCCTGCGGGAGATCGAGGTCGAGATCCGGGAGGGGAAATTCGAGTTCAAGACCTCGCTGGAGGACATCCACATGAATATCGAGTCAGAGCTGACGAAGCGCATCGGCGCGGCGGGTGGCAAGCTCCATACAGCCCGTTCCCGAAACGACCAGGTCGCCACCGATACGCGACTCTACTGCCGCGCGCAGATCGATGAGATCAGCGGCGCCATTCACGCACTCCAGAAAACGCTCGTCGGAAAAGCGGAGCAATACGCCGCCTCGGTGATGCCCGGCTACACCCACCTCCAGCGCGGCCAGCCGGTCACGGTCGGCCACCATCTGCTTGCCTATGTGGAAATGCTTCAGCGCGACAAAGGTCGGCTCAACGACTGCCGCCGCCGCCTCAATGTCTCGCCGCTCGGCTCCGGTGCGCTCGCCGGTTCCACGATCAACCTCGACCGCGAGGCCATCGCGGAGGAACTCGGTTTCGACGGAGTTACCCGCAACTCGATGGACGCCATCGCGGATCGCGACTACATCGCAGAGCTGCTTTTCGTCATTTCCATGTGCGGCGTGCACCTCTCCCGCCTCAGCGAGGATCTGATCCTCTGGTGCAGCAGTGAGTTCGGTTTCGTAGCGCTTTCCGACGCCCACACCACCGGTTCCTCACTGATGCCGCAGAAAAAAAATCCCGATGTGTGCGAACTCACGCGTGGGAAAACCGGCAGGCTCGTCGGTAACCTGATGAACCTCCTCGTCGCCATGAAAGGCCTACCGCTCACTTACAACCGTGACCTCCAAGAGGATAAGCCGCCGCTCTTCGATTCCGTGGATACGATCCTGTTGGTGCTCTCTGTGAATACCGAGATGATCGCCGCAATGGAGATGCGCGAAGACCGCTGCCTCGCCGCCGCGTCCGATCCCATGCTGCTCGCCACCGATCTCGCCGACGCTCTCGTGAAAAGCGGTGTGCCTTTCCGCACCGCCCACGAACTAGTCGGCAAAGCCGTCGCTGTATCCGTGAAATCCGGCGCACCGCTCGACGCGCTGGATCTAACAGCCATCGACCCCGCCTACACGGACGCGATGAAATCCGTCTTCTCCCTGGAAACTGCCCTCGCCGCGCGCACGAATCCCGGCGCGCCTTCCGTAGCGAACGTGAAACGCGAAATCGATAGGTGGAAGGCGTGCCTGTGAAAATCTATTCACCGACGTGCCAGCCTGCGGATACGACGATTGGTTGGATATCTCTGTAGACATCAATCCGAAAGGACTGACCTCAA
>CAMBTF010000093.1 GCA_945870545.1 Akkermansia muciniphila | reverse complement strand
ATCCTGGCAGTCCGCGATTTCCGCCAGATCGTCGGCCGTGCCGGGCGACGCGGCTTCGACACCACCGGCTACGTCGTCGCGCAGGCTCCCGAGCACATCATCGAGAACCTCCGCCTCGCCGCGAAAGCCGCCACGAACAAGAAGAAGTCTTTCGAAAAACGCAAGCCGCCGGAAAAAGGCTTCGTCCACTGGGACGAGCAGACCTTCGCGAAACTCCAGACCGCCCCGCCCGAGCCGCTCGTCTCCAGTTTCTCCGTCTTTCATCACACGCTCCTCAACGTCCTCTCCCGCACCAACGAGGACGGTTGCGCCGCGTTGAAACGAATCATCGACGACAGCCACGAACCTCCCTCCAAAAAGAAGGCTCTCAAAAAGCACGCCTTCAAACTCTTCCGGGGCCTCATCGGCGCGAAGATCCTCCACATCATCCCACCCGCCCAACGCACCGGCCCGCAGAAAGTCGTCGTCGATGTCTCGCTGCCCGAGGATTTCTCGATCAACCACGCCCTCAGCCTCTACCTGCTCGACGCCATCCCGCAGCTCGACCCGGCAGCCGAAGACTACGCCCTCAACGTCATCTCCCTCATCGAGTCCATTTTAGAAAACCCCGACATCGTCCTCCGCAAACAGGTCGATCTCCTGAAATCCGAGCTCATGGCGCGCCTCAAGGACGAGGGCATGGAGTTCGACGCCCGCATCGAATTGTTAGAGCAAGTCGAGCACCCCAAGCCCGGCGCGGAGTTCATCTACACCACCTACAACGCCTTCAAGCTCCGCCACCCCTACCTTGGCAGCGAAAACGTGCGGCCCAAGACCATCGCCCGCGAGATGATCGAAAACTACCAGTCCTTCGAGGACTACGTGAAAACCTACAAGATCGAGCGCGCCGAAGCCGTCCTGCTCCGCCACCTCGGCGAGGTTTACAAAGTCCTCGCCCAAACCGTCCCCGATCACGCGAAAACCGAGCACCTCCACGAAGCCGAATCCTTCCTCGAACTCATCGTCCGCCACACCGACTCCAGCCTGTTAGATGAGTGGCAGGCGATGAGTGGAAAAACTCAAATTTCAAATCTCAAATCTCAAATTGAAGATCAAAAATCAGCAATCAACAATCTTCAATCATCAATCCCCTACACGAAGAATAAAGCCGCGTTTCACCGCCACCTCCGCAACTACATTCTCACCCTCGTCACCGCGCTCTCCCGCTACGACACGGAAGCCGCCCTCGGACTCATCGCTCGCGAGGACGGCGATGGCAAACCCTGGTCCAACGAGCGCCTGCTCCAGCAGCTCAATACCTACCACGCCGCCCGCCACCACATCCGCCTCGACCCCGAAGCCCGCAACACCCGCCATACGGTCATTTCCGAGGACGGCCTCACCATCCGCCAAACCCTCATCGACCCCGAAGACCTCAACGACTGGCAGATCATCCTTACGCTCGATCTGGTGAAATCGAACGAAGCGAGGACTCCCGTTTTGCATCTGGAAGGCATCACCGCCGTTTGAACCTAAAATCCGCAGTTGGGGTTCATATTGGTGGAGTTGGAACTGCCGCTGACAGAGGCGCGGATATCCGACACCTCGCGGCGCGGGAATGACTTTTCCTTGAGGATGAGGCCGTTGTGATAGGTGCGGATGGAAATTTCGGTGGCGTTTGCCTCGATGCGGCGAAATCAAACCGACAGAGGATCGGGCTTTCCCGAAACAGCTAAGCTGGCACCGCATCACCGCGGAACCACCCCGTCACGCTCGCCCTGGTCTTGTTGGCTGGCAGCACCTCATGCCAAAAGTCCCCGGCGAGAAAGCACACTAGCGTCCCCATCCGCGGCTCCACCGTGATGAAATCGCCTCCCTGCTCTCCGGGAGTGGTTCGCATCCTGAGTTCACCCCCGTCGCCAGGCTGCCATGCGGGGTTCAGGTAAAGGATTACGGAAAGGATCCTGTCCTGGGTCCCGCGGTGGCGGTCGAGGTGGGGCTTGTAGAATCCGCCGGGCGGATACACCGCGAAGTGCCCCTCAAAATCCACTAGGCCGAGGAAAAGCCTCCGGTTGAGCGCCACCCGCATCTCTTCCAGCGACTCCAGATAGGCCGCCTGGCAAGGGGAGTTCGCTTCATCGCCCAGCCACATCACATGATCGGTCCGCACGTCCCCGCGCACCGCCAGGTTTTCCCCACGGCCCACACCCGCAGGGCGGAACACACCCTCCTCCCACGAGCTCAGGCTCTCGCGGGAAAGATCCGCTGCCAACCCCTCCCCCAGAAATCCCGGCCAGACGCACCAGCCCGTCTCCCGGATGGCATCCAAAAGTTTCACCAACCCGTTCGCATGTGTCTCGTCCAGTCGTGCAGGGTGTTTCCCCAAAGCCCCTTCGACTAGGTAAATCTCAGGGGCCCCAACCTTTCATCGCGGAAACGGCGGATTTTCTCGGTGATTTCCTGCAGGGTCATCGTGGTGGGGAGAGTTCCAGACATCCCGGTGCGCGGACAATATGGAGTTTACTTGGAGGAAAAAATACCTCCTTGACAAGATGGTGTTATTTTGAACAGTATTACGCATGAGCTTACCCGAAAGAACAAGGCTGCGTTGGAAACTGGAGTGGAACAAGATGCGTGGAGGCGTCGCGCGGAAGTGGCGGAGATTCAGATTGGCCAGTAGGCGGCGGGAGGAACAGTTGGAGTTCCGCTGGTGATTGGTTCGAGGCAGCTGGGGATACTGGCCGGGGATACTGGCCGGAATCGTAAATTTTCCGGATTTTGCGCTTACCCTTTAGGTGATGGTTGGCTATGTGTTTTCAAAACCTTCTCATGCCGATCTCCTTCCCCAACGAATTTCCTCATCGCTATGCGGTTCTGGCGATTCCGATTTTGCTGGCGGTAGCGGTTTCCGCACAAACTGAAGGCGGTCATTCCGCGCTCGCACAGCGCGAACTGGAGAGGCGGCAGGCATCCGTTCAGGAAGCCCAGATGCTCCTCTTGAAAGGGGACGAGGCTTACCAAGCCGGTAAATTCAAAGAGGCGATGGAAGCCTATGCGGGAGCCAGCGTCGCGTTTCCGGATGCCCCGACCACGGCGGAACTGAAAGCGGGAGCCACCCAGCGCTACGCCCAAGCTTCCGTTGAATATGGACGCGAACTATCCCGTAAAGGCGATGTCGCCGAAGCCAAGGCGATCATGGATAAAGTGCTGGCCGACGGAGTCGCACCCAATGATCCGATGGCAAACGCCTTCCGCGCGGAGCTTGATGACCCGATCCGCAACAATCCAGCGCTGACAAAGGATCACGCGGCGGATATTGATGCCGTGCGCAGGCTGCTCTACATGGCGCAGGGCGAATTCGACCTTGGTAAATTTGATGCCGCCTACAAACATTACGAGGAGATCATCCGGATCGATCCCCAGAATACAGCGGCGCGCAGAGGGATGGAGCGTGTTGCTGCAAAAAAAAGCGCCTACTTTGATTCCGCAAAGGATCACACGCGTGCCGAGATGCTGGCGGAGGTGGATGGCGGATGGGAACTGCCGCTGGCTCCCGAGCTGGTCATTCCCGATGCACCTGAATCCGGCCAGCTCGATGCCGATCTGGGTTTCACCGTTCCACTTTCCACTAAAATCCAACGTATCATCATTCCCGAGTTCCGGCTTCAGGAGGCGAACCTGACGGATGCCGTGGAGCTGCTGCAATTACGGGTAGCGGAAAACGATACCTTCGAACTCGATCCCGCGCGAAAGGGCATCAACGTCACGGTCAACGTGGGCGACATGAACCAATCGCCCGGTAAGGAGATTTTTGCCAAGCGCTTTGACATGCAGGTCAAGAACGTCCCCGTCGCGACGATTCTAAAATACATCAACGGGGCTACAGGAACCGTTTTCCGCACGGATGAGTTCGCGGTCACGATCTCACCCGTCGGCATGGACACTAAGGTGCTTGTGTCCCGGACATACCGCGTCCCGCCAGATTTCCTCAGCAATCTCTCGTCCGGTGCCCTTAAGGGCAATAAGACGGAGGACATTTTCAACTCGGATACAGGCAAGGGTGGACTTTTGGCGAAACGCATGGGCGTGCAAGAGGCGCTGGCGCAACAGGGCATCGTCTTCGACGAAGGCGCTTCCGCTACTCTCAACGCCTCCACAAACATTCTTCGTGTGGTGAACACCGAGGCGAACCTCGATGTGATCGCGCAGATCATCGATTCGATCGCGCAGACCGAACCGGTCTCCGTGGCAGTTCGCGTAACGATGCTGAAAGTGGAGCAGGAAAGACTTGAGGAATTGGGCTTTGACTGGATGTTGAATACCTTTACCTTCGGCGGAGACAGCTGGATACCGGGTGCGAGTAAACTAAATCTTTCCGGCGGGACGACGGGCAACGGCTCTGCAATCACCGACATCGCCAATCCACCGGGTGTTATTTACCCCACGAATCCCATTACCGCTGGGAACCGGAGCGGTGATGGCGCGATTCCCACAGATTCTCTTGATTCGTTGATCGCTGCGGGATCTTCAGGAGCAAGGCAAAGCCAAAGCCGGGCACCGGGTGTGTTCGGAGTGAATGGAACTGTGGGGGATGCGACCATCCAGATGCTCATGCGCGGCCTTGACCAGAAAACCGGTGTTGATCTCATGGCGCAACCTTCCGTAACCACCCGCAGCGGCCAAGCGGCTTCCATTTTCATCGTTGAGGAATTCATCTATCCGACCGAATACGAACCACCAGAACTTCCGGAGGGTGGCGGTGGTGGCGGTGCCTCAATCGTAACCCCCGCAACGCCGACAGCATTCGAAAAACGTGATCTTGGCATTATCCTTGAAGTTCTGCCCGTGGCTGATGCCAACCGCCGTTACGTCGATGTTACCTTGAATCCTGAAATGGTCGAATTCGATGGATTCATCAACTACGGCAGCCCGATCAATAGCATTAGCAATAATTTTTTGGGTCCGGTCACTACGCAGCTTTCCGAAAACGCCATCCTGATGCCGATCTTCAGCACCCGGAAAGTGGACTCGAATCTGGTTGTTGCTGATGGAGCCACCATCGTGATCGGAGGAATGCTGAAGCAGGAAGTCACCGACGTTACGGACAAGACGCCTGTCCTGGGTGACATTCCGCTTGTAGGCAGGCTTTTCCAGTCCGAGGCCAACAGCACCCGATCTATCGCTGTCCTTTTTTTGGTCAATGTTGAGCTTCTCGATCCGACCGGGCGATCTTACAGGGATCGTTGAACGCCAGACCACAGACAGATTCCCATGCCTCTACCGAACAACGATAAGGATGTATACACCATCGACGAGATGATGGACCGCCTCAAAAGGCGCCAAGGGGCCGAAACCCCGCCTGAACTCGTAACCCGTTCAGATGGAAGCCATGCACTGAAGGTGAAAAAACGCAAGAGGCGTACCGACCAGTCCGTGGATAAGGAGACCAGGCTGAAAAAGCGCGTTCATATCGTCCAGATTGTCAGCGCGGTTGTGCTCCTGACACTGGTCTTGCTGGTGGTGGGTGTTGGCATCCTTCATGTGAATAGCTCCTCGTACCGGGAATCGTTGATCGGCAAGCTCGAGGCTTCGAGCGGTGCCGACGTGGCGATGGAGCAGTTCCGCATGAACCCTCTGGAAGCCATCGCAAGCAAAACGAATTTCTCATGGCCCGGAGGCAACGTGTTGGACAAGCTCGATCTGGTTTCGATAACAGCTGGCATCTCTCCATCGACTTTTTTCAGCGATACCTTCGGAGGCGATGAAATCGTGGCTGTTTCCGCAAAGCTTGCTCTCAAGGCAGCGGATCCATCGAATCCGATCAGACATGTTTCTAGGTCGGCAGGCACCCTCCCGGTCAATTTTTCGCGCTACGCCTCATCTTCATTGGATATCCGTTTCGGAGGGTACGGGGGGCTATCGGGCACTGAGGGATCGCTGTTCCCTGCTCCGGTCGCGGGACAATCGGAGTTACGTTTGAAAGGCGGCCTGTTGAAGCTGCCCGACTGGCCGCCGCTGACGCTTGATCGCTCTTATATAAAAGTGAGAAAATCCGAGCTGCGGATTCAGAACATGCGCTTCAGCCTTCCCGGAGCTGATGATCTGAAGACATCGAGAGGATTCATCGATTTCTCGGGGACGCTGACTCCCATCGGTTATTACGGAACGCACAAGCTATCGGCGAACCTGTCCAATTTTCCGCTTTCCTATCTGTTGGGCAGCGATCTGGGGCGATTTTTCGTAGGCAGGGTGGACAGTGTGGAGATCCCTGACTCCAACTTCCTCAGCTTCGATCTCGATAGTCCAGAAAGCGCGAGGCTGGAGTTGACCGCGACAAATGCCCTGGAATCACAAATTGATATGTCGGGATTCAAGTTCATGCAGCGCCTGGCTGTCGCCTTCAATGACCGTTGGTATGAAATCCCGGTCTTTGATGACGACGTGACCTTGGTAGTCAAAAGAACCGGGCAAACATCCAGCATATCCAGTATTAATCTCGTAAATCGCGGCAAAATGGTCGTTCGCGGAGAGCTCTTCAATGGCGAGGGTGGCATGATCAAGGGGAAACTCCGCATAGGTATCCCTGAAAGCACTGTGGCCGCCGCCGGGGACAAAAAACTCGCGAAGATGTTCGGAGACGCGCTCGAGGGATACCGGTGGATTGAGGTGGAGATCAGCGGAACGGGTGCCTTGCCCGAGGATAATTTCAGGACGCTTTACATGGATAATAGCTCCCAAAAGCCATCCGCCGCCAGGGAGGGGACTCCGCAGGATTCCTTCGAAGAGCTGATTAAGGGAGAGTGAGCGCGGGG
>CAMBTF010000092.1 GCA_945870545.1 Akkermansia muciniphila | reverse complement strand
GGGATGTGGAAACTCGCCCACCGCGCGGGTGCCGTCGGCTGAGAGGGAGAATCGGTTCGACAACTTTCCCGTGTAAATCCGCTCCCGGACTTCGGGGTTGTCGAGTTGGAGACGATCGAAAAAATCGCCGTTATTCACATTGCTCATATAGACCCATTCGACGCCCGAAGCTGGATCCCGCCAGATCCACTGCCCGTATCCATCCCCCACAATTCGGCTGTTCGCCCCATTCCAATCGACGCAGTGGATCTGCAGCTTCCCGTCCGTTTTCGCGGTGTAGATCACCTGCTGGCCGCTCGGGGAAATGAGCGGGTTGTAGAGCTCGCCCGTGGGCACCAGCTCGCGCTCGCCCTGGCCGCCCGTATCGAGGGCCATGATCGAACAGCCGCCACCGCCGTCCACGCTGCCCTTGTTCGTCTGCCATTGCTTGTTTCGCAGCCAGACGATGCGTGTCTCGGCGCCGGTGAGCTTTAGAACACGCGCGGCGACCTCCGCGGACGTGGCCGCGCCATCGTTATTTGTCTCCGCCGCAGGGGCGTTGGACACGGCTAGAAAAAGCACTGCAAGCGTGCAGGCACTGAGGAATGATTTAACTGGTTTAGGGTTGGTTCGCATGGGGTTCTTTGTTGGTGTAAATGAATTCCATGGGAATTCGAGCGGCAAAGTTTACTTGCCCCAGGAGAAGCTGCCCCAGCGGAGGGGGCTGAGCCATGCTTCCAACGGCTCGTCATTCACGAGGTTGGTAGCTTGGTCGGACCAGTAGGTGCGGGCGGTGTTGATGAGTCCGCCGGCATCGGAGGAGATAAAGCCGATGTCGCCGGAGATTTCGGCACCCGCTTTCGGAGTGAGCCCGAGGGCGGCGAGCGGGAGTGCTGCCTCGATCCGGTAACGCGGGCCTTGTCGGCGAACTTCGATTTTCACCTCGTTGAGCGGCCGGACTTCATCGAATTTTTTCTCGCCCACCGGAGAGGTGTAGAGTCTGGCCGAACCTGCCGACGCACCCGGGCTGACCGGGCGCATGAGCACGGCTGCGGTGCCCTTTTGATACGGCGCCATCACCACCCGGAAATCACCTACCCCCGGCTCTCTGCGTTCTTTGGCGGACTGCTTGGCAGCGAATTGGATATCCACGGCATCGCCCGTTTTGAAGAGTCTGCCGATGTCTTCGCCCGTGTTGACCCAAGGGCTCTGGTCGTCCACGTCCATCGCCAGATAGAGGAATTCACTGTCATAGGCGAGTTGGGCATCGGCGGTGTAGTTCGAGGCGGAGCTGCTGATTTTGAATTTCGGGACGGCTGCCCATGCTTCGCCACCGCGTCCATCGACCGGCAACGGTGCGGCGATTTTTGTGATGGTGTGGTTGCGTTCGAGTTGTTGCGCGAGCGCTTCGGCGCGGGCCGCGTTATCGAGCGAGGCCTTGGCGAGGAGAGTCGCATCGATTTTGAGTGGAGGCGCCTCGAAACGCTTGATTGTATCGAAGCCCTCGATCTCGAGGATCATGGCTGTCTGGCGCGGGATTCCGCTGAGCAACCGGTATTTGCCGTCCTTGTGTTGGCCGAACCATCCGGCGAAGGGTTCGCCTCCGCCGCTGTGGTTTTCCATCGCCGCACCGACTAGGGCTTCTTCGGTATTGGGCAGACCCGTGTCCGGCAATCTCCCGTCCTGAAACATGCTGGAGACGAACAACCCGTCGGTGGTGAGGAAATAGTCCTGCCCGAGATTTCCCCGCATGCCGAAGACTTTGCCATTACCCTCCGGCAGGTCGGCGATGCCTAGGACTTTCAAAACTCCGATGAGCAGTCCGGGAGCGGGCATCGGCGCTTGATGCGAAGCATGAACATGCGCGTAGGGGTTCGGGTAGGACCATTCGGTTTTTCCGGTTTCAATATCCACCCCGTAGAGGCCTTTGGTTCCGTGGACTATCTCAATCAGCATGGCGATGAGCGAGCCCGTGCCGGGCACTTCCACCAGGTCTCCTTTACCTCCCTTGAAAGCCAGTTTCTGCATGCCTTCCAATCCGTAAACCGGTGCCCCCTCGGCAGTGAAGCGCAACGGCTTATGCCGGACCACCCCGTAGGTGAGGAAGGCGAGGTCAACGGGTGACATGCGTGCCCCCCAACCGCTAAGCAACCCGATCGGAGGGCTGCCAGTTTTACTCACTTCCACAGGTTTTGCGTTCGGAACGATGGTGACTTCTTCGAACTGGATTTTTCCATCAGCATTCAAGTCGTTCCAGAAATAGGCATCCCATGCGTTGCGGCCTTCGAATTCACCATCAGGCTGGTGGATCACGCGTCCGTCTTTATTTTCGATCTTGCCGGAAATGCCGCCCAGGAGTCCTAGGGCTGCTACAGGACGCCAACCGTCCTTTCCTTTCATCAGGACGAGATGGGGCTCGCTCACGCGGAAGGGCGGAACGAAGGCGTATTCGCGCTCCTCTCCGCTGGCCTTACTGGTGAAAACATGCGGATGCGCATGCGACATCACGTTGATCGGATAGGGCTCGCCTTCTTCGGGAACCCAGAGGATTTCCGTGACATCCCAGGTGCGCTTCGCGCGGTCGAGCTTCATCTCAACCATACCGTAAAAGGCGCGATCCGGGTCTTCATCATGCAGAAACGCACCGGTCGCCGCGTAGCCCGTGTTGCCGATATAATCGCGCACCAGTCCGTCGCGATTCCAGACGGAGACGCGGCGGGGAAACTCCCAGTGCTCGGTGGCCCAGATATTGCCGTCCTTGTCCACCGCGATGGAGCTGACTTCACGCATCGCTTCCGGTTCAAACTTCCCGCGCACCGGGCGTCCGCCCTTTTTTCCGACGGCATAGGCGAGCTTCCCTTCCGGGGTGAAAAATTTCACCTGCTGGTCTGCTCCGGCATCGAAAATTCCGATGTTCCCGTTGTTATCAATCGCCAGCGCATGATTATCTTTGTGCAACGTAAACGGTGGAGTTTTCATTTTTTCCACTGCGCCGCTCGTGGTGCTCACTTCCGCGATACTGCCATCCACAATGGCATAAAGGGTTTCATCCGGGCCGAAGGCGATCGCGGTGACTCCACTGACGTCGAGCATTTTACGGACTTCTGCGCTCGCGGGGTCGAGCAGAGCGATGCCCCCTTTTGCAAAGGCCATAGCGACGGTTTTGCCAGAGGCGGCCATTGATTTCACTACGCCGGGCACTTTGTCCTCGCCTCCCCAAATTTCTTTTAGCGAAATCCCAAACTGCCGTTCCTTGCCACCGAGGACGAATGGTTCGTAGGCACCATCGGCCGCACGGATCCGGTAATAACCCACGCCCTTGTCCCAACCGCTGCTCAAGAAGTAGATGCTCTTGTCGTCGGCCGCCATCGCACTCGCCCCGCGTTTTTCACCCCATTTCTTTAGCCCATCGGTGCCGATCCCGATGACGCCATGCCCGCCCTCAGCGAAGTGCCATCCGACGATCATTTTGTCCCCGGCTCTCACCGTCAAGCTGGGAGCGCCATGGTCCGCACCCCATGCTCCACTGCTGCCTGTGGCCACCCACGGGGGAGTCCCGGGGTTGAAAAATGACATCGCATAAGTCGCGCGAATGCCTTCGTGGGTAAGCCCCCGCACGCGATAGGTGCCGGGCGGCACCATCTGCCCGTGATCGTCCATTCCGTCCCACGCCACCTCGATGGTGCGTGTCTTGCCAGACATGGATTTTTCATACATCGCGGGGTCGAGTTCCGCGGCGAGGTTGCGCACCCGTTCACCACCTTCTGTTTCGATCACGAGAGTGAATTCTTTCGCGTCCGCCGGGATCTCCGTCGGGATTGGGATGCTTCCGGCGAGTTTGACCTCATTCGGCGCCGTGTAAACGAGAGGCTCGACATTGTTCTTCGCCAGCAGCGTCACATCCCCCCATGCCTTTTGGTTCGTGAAGAAGAATTCGCGACTCGTCTCACCCGGCTGCATGTTGTCCGCATAGCGGTGCAACGGCCAGGTGCTTTCTCCTCCGGGTCCCCAGAAAAATTCGAATCCCGTCTGGAATGTCAGCCCCGCCTCGATCTTCGGCACTTTTTTGTAAATGACGCTCCACGGGATGCGGATCTCCTGCACATAGCCACGCCCGCCCTCGTTCGCCTGGAAAGCCATTTGCACGCCATCCCCCAGTTCCACTCCACCGCCGGGCTCGCCCATGCGCATTTTGATATCCATGCCCTTCCTTGACTCGGCTGGGTCTTTCCAGATCGCCTGATGGAACACGGCGCGCTCTTCCTCCGAGTATTGCCAGAGCGAGATCCATTGCGGTCCATCCGTGCGCACCCGCATCTGCATCCCATCGCCCTTCCAGCCATTCTGCTGGTCATAGACGGGATTGATCGTGTTGTGCAGCGGGGTCGCATCACGGAAAACAAATGCGAGATAATAATAGTCCTTATCCCACATGGCGGCCGTCTCGACCGAGAAGGTGTCGCGCAAGCCGGTATCGGCAAAACTCCAGATACGCCCGGAGAGATCCCAATCGCTCAGGACGCCGTCGATCTTCACCGGCCCCGGAACGGGCACCGCACGCACGCCTTCATTGTGGCTCTGGCGCCCCATCATCGGCGAGGGTTTGCCGGGCAGGGGCGCAACTCCGGCTTTGATAGAGGCATCGCTCACTGTCGCGGAAGATGTCTCGCCATAGGCTGAAACGATGAGTGATGTGGCCACTACCAATGGAGTGAGAAGCTTGAAGTGTTGCCTAACAAAATGGGAACAAAAGGACTGCATGTCCGCGTGATACGTGGAATGCTCCTTGGAACGATCAAAAAATTCTAAATTTTCACAGCCATCCGACAGGGCGGTGCACAGAAATCCTATGGGATCGGTATTCGTTGAATTTTTTGAGAAATCAATGGCCTGAGTTTTGGCAGTTTTAGTCTGCGATGGAAGCTTTGAAGACCGAGTCCACCTCGTTGTTGTCCACCTTGTTCTGCGCACCGCCACCGGGGAAGCCGAGATCGAGCACCTCCGCCGAGCCCTCAATTTTTTCTGGGAGAGTGTGATGAATCCGGAAAATGCCGTGATGAAGCACCCGAAGAAATCATTTTTTTTGCGGAAATTGAATCCGATTTGCACCTTTAGATACCCTCAACCCATTCTGCATGGTGTATGAATGGGTTGGGGGGAAGTACGAGGACTGGGACTCGAACCCAGGACCAATTGGTTAAAAGCCAACTGCTCTACCAACTGAGCTATCCTCGCAATTGGTGAATTTGCTGCCTCTCGGCGGCGGAGCGGGAAACTAGGGGATGGGCGCGGAATTTGGCAAGCCCGTTTTTGGGAAAAAAGCTCGCGGTGGTGGTTGGTTCACTTTTCCCCATAGCGGACATTTTCCAGGTAAAGGCCGTCGGCTGGGGCGCAGAGAGGGGCTTTGCCTTGGGGAAGGCCGGGCGGTTGATCCAGCAGGTTGGCGAGATCATCAAGACGCAATTTTTCCTGTGCGGCCTTTACTGCCGAGCCGGTGAGCATGCGCACCATTTTGTATAGGAAGCCATTGCCTGAGAAGGTCAGGCGGTATCCATCGGGCAGGGTCTGCAGATTGGCGGCGTGGATCATGCGGACGTAATCGGTGTCCTCCTGCTCGTTTCCCCGGTAGGCGGCGAAGGCGTGGAAATCATGTTTCCCGACAAACAAGGAAAGCGCATGGGAAAGGACATCGGCATCGAGCAGGCGTGGCAGGTGCCAGGCGAGACCTGCTTTCAAGGGCGGCAGGACGGGATCCGTGCAGATGTCGTAGCGGTAGGTTTTTCCGGTGGCGGAAAAGCGGGCGTGAAAGCTGGGCGGCACCTCTTCGCAAGCCATCACGCGGATCGTGGTGGGAAGTTTCGTATTGAGCGCGGGCACCCAGTTGTAGGGATTCATATTCGAGCCTTCGGGCGCGTCGAAGTGGGCGGTCTGGCCGAGTGCATGGACGCCGGTGTCGGTGCGGCCGGCGCCTTGCAGGCGTAGCGGCTCCTTGGCCACGGCTTCCAAGGCCTCGTTGAGGAGGTCCTGTATGGTGTTGCCGCCGACCTGCGATTGCCAGCCGAGGTAGGGACGCCCGTCGTAGGCGATGGTCAGCATGAGCCTCATGAAATCTCCCCCATCCAGCGGTTCAGGATCTCGACGGCGGCGGCCTGATCGATGATGCCTTTTTGTTGGTGCGCCTTACGGCCGGCTTCGCGGAGTTTCTCCGAGGCGTCGGAGGTGGTGTAGCTTTCGTCCACGAAAACCATGGGCATGTCAGGCAAGGCGGCGGCGAGGCGGGTGGCGAAGGCGCGGACTTTTTTCGCGGAGTCGCCCTCCGATCCGTCAAGCCGCAGCGGCAGGCCGATCACCAGCGTTTTCACTTTCCGCATGGTGGCGATTTCGCGAATGCGAGGAAGGGGATCGCGGTGGGAGAGGGGGATTGTTTCCACGGGATGCGCCATGATGCCGAAGTCGTCGGTGGCGGCGAGGCCGATGCGTGCTTCACCGAAGTCCACGCCGAGGGCGGGGTGGGGGGACGGCGCGGGGTCGATGGGGTTATGGAAATCCGTTTTCAAGAGGCGCGGAAAGCATCAGCCGGGATGGGCTCGGCGATCAAGCCTCGCAGAATGTTAATCGTGTATCCCGTTTTAAGAACCACGGATTCTAGGTTCACTCCGCTGCCGATAATTCCGTTGCTTTTCAGCGAAGCGGTGAGTGATAGTCCGTGCCGCATCATGTTTTCCCGACCCAATTCGAAGACCCTTGCTCTCCTGGCGTTGTTTTTCACAGCTCTCGGAGCGTTCCAGGCAGGTGCCCAGGAGTCGGTGAAAAAGGAGCCTGTGG
>CAMBTF010000091.1 GCA_945870545.1 Akkermansia muciniphila | reverse complement strand
GCCACTGGCGCAGGATCTGGCGGGGCTGGGCACGCAGGTGCAGGGCATTGCGCTGCGGCTCGATGATCCGTATGAGTCGGAAGGCATCGCGGCGGCGGCGAGGAAATCGCTCGGGCCGGATCATTTCGTGGAGACCTGGGGCGACCAATACCAGGCGTTCTTTTCCCTCATCAACCAGCAGCGGGTGATGATGTATTTTGCACTGTCTTTCATCGTGCTCGTCTCGGCTTTCTCGATGATGGCGGTGATGTTCACGGTCACGATCCAGAAGCGCCGCGAGATCGGGGTGATGAAAGCGCTCGGCGCGGCGCCCAGCCAGATCGTGCGGGTGTTTCTCTATCAAGGAATGCTGCTGGGGCTGCTCGGCTCGTTGCTCGGCGTGGCTCTCGGGCGGGTGGTGATCCATTTCCGTGGCGTCGTCCAGGAAGGGATGCGCGTGATCGGCTTCGATCCCTTTTCGGCGCAGCTCACCGGCTTCGGCGTGATCCCCGCACACAACAATCCGGTAGAGCAGGCCGTGATCGGCTTCATGGCCTTCGTGCTCTGCTCGCTGGCCGCCCTTGTCCCCGCATTTTTCGCTGCCCGCAGCGACGCCGCGAAATCCCTGCGCAATCTCTGACCCATGGAAATCTGGCTCATCATCAACGGCAAACGCTCCGGCCCCTATCCCGACTACGAGATCCGTAGTAGGATCGAGCACGGTGAGATCACTTCCGAGGAAATCGTCTGGCACGAGGGCTTGGCAGAGTGGACGCCCATCGGCGAGCTGGAGCTTTTCCGCAACAGCCTTGAGAAACAAGCTCCCACCTCCGTTCCGCCGCCGCTGCCCAAGGGCTACAGGGAGGCGACGGCGGGCGCGAAACCGAAAGCCCATCTTGGGCGGAGGTTCTGGGCGCGGTGGACGGATCTCACCCTCTATTCCGCGCTCTGGTGGCTCGGAATGTATCTCGGCGGGCGCGACATCGGCTCCGCGATCGGAAATCTCTGGCTTTTGATACCCATGTTCCTGCCGTGGTTCGCCGTCGAGGCATGGCTCATCCATCGCTTCGGGACGACCCCGGGTAAATGGCTGATGGGGCTGAAAGTTTCCAACGAGGACGGCTCGGCGCTTGCGCTGAAAGAGTCGGTCTGGCGCGCACTACGGGTCATGATCACCGGCATCGGTTTCGGCTGGGGCCTGCTCGCTATCCTTTGCCAGACAATGAGCTGGTTCACCACAAGGCGGCTTGGTAAACCGATCTGGGATTACATGGGCAACCACAAGGTCGAGGCCGAGCCGCTCAAGCCCCTGCGCACCGTTGTGCTCATCATCGTTTTCATCGGAGCCGCCCAGCTCCAGATGGCCGTCCGCGGCCCGCACGAGGAAAAGATCATGGTCGAGCAGTTCCCGCAGTATAAGGAATTTTTCGAGCGCAGCGAAAAGTGGTATTTCCCGGTGAGGAAATGAGGGGCTATCCCGTGCAACGTGCCGTAAATACAGGCCGCATGGTATCGGCAGAATCCTTGATGAGTGGGAAACGGGAAAATGGTTCGTTCCTCTACTTTTTCACGCGCAAGATAAGGCTCGGCTACGGTGAGCGCAATGAAGCCGGCTGGAAGCACGGCTCCCCTTACTCACCCGAGTCCGGGTAGGAACCGAGGATTTTCACAAACGAGCAGTGCTTCGCGAGGTCAGCTAAGGCTCGGGCCACACTCTCCGTTTCGGCATGACCCGAGAGATCGACGTGGAAGATGTATTCCCAGTCCTTGCGCTTGGAGGGGCGTGACTCGATCTTGGAGAGATTGATACTAAGCCGATCGAATGCCTGGAGGGCGTTGACGAGCGAACCGGGGCGGTCGTTGATCGCGAAAAGGATGGAGGTGCGGTCGTTGCCGGTGGGCGGGCATGTTTTCTCTCCGATCACTAGGAAGCGGGTCGTGTTCGTCGCGCGATCCTGGATGGAGGTTTCGAGGAGATCGAGGCCGTGCAGCTCCGCGGCGAGCGCACCGCCTAGGGCGGCCGCGCCTTCGTGGGATTTCTCCTTGGCGAGCGCCGCGGCCCTGGTGGTGGAGGAGACCTCGACGAGATCCGCTTCGGGGAAATTTTTCAGGATCCAGCTCCGGCACTGCCCGAAGACCTGGGGATGGGAGTAGAGCGTCTTGATTTCCCCCCGTGGTATCGCGGACATCAGGCAATTTTCAATACGCAGCAGAATCTGAGCGCAGATGTGGAGGGAGGAATCAACGAAGAGATCGAGCGTGTGGGAAACGGCACCTTCGGTAGAGTTCTCGATGGGCACGACTCCATAATCCGCCTGCCGCCTTGCGACCTGATCGAAGACGTCGGAGAAATTCGGCTGCGGCGAGTAGGCGACAGAATGGCCGAATTTTTTGATCGCAGCTTGGTGCGTCCATGTGCCCTCTGGACCCAAGTAGGCGATTTTCAAGTCATCCTCCAGGGCGAGCGCGGCGGACATGATCTCGCGGTAAATGGCGCGTATCGATTTTTCCGGAAGCCGGCTCTGGTTCAGCGTCAGGAGACGGTCGAGCAAGGCCTGCTCGCGCTCGGGGGCGTAGATCTGCAGGCCGTCGCGCTTTTTGATGATTCCGACCTCATGCACGAGATCCGCGCGCTGCGAGAGGAGGTCGAGCAAGTCCTTGTCGATCAGGTCGATCTGCTGGCGGATTTCTTCGAGGCTCATGATGGTTCTGTGGTGTCGGATTCTGCACCGCCGGCGGCGGCGGGTGTACCGATGGCGGAGAGGGCGAGCTGCTTCTCCGTTTCCTCGGCGGGCGCGGTTTCCTCCTTGGGTTCGGGGAGTTTTACGCGGCGCAGCTCAGAGGCGTTGGGCAGGTCGTCGATGCTGTTGATGCCGAAGTGTTCGAAAAATAGGTCGGTGGTCTGATAAAGGAGCGGGCGGCCCGGCAGGTCGGCACGGCCGCCGATACGCACGAGGTCGCGGTCGAGAAGTTTCTGGATCATGCCATCGCAGGAAACGCCTCGCACCGCCTCGATGGCGGCCTTGGTGATCGGCTGGCGGTAGGCGACAATGGCCAGTGTTTCCATCGCCGGGCCGGACAGGCGCTCGGGTTTCCTGCCAGGGAAAAGATGGCGCACAAAATCCCCGAAATGGGAGCGCGTGTAAACTTTCCAGCCCGTCGGACGTTCGAGGATCGTGAACGCGCGCTGGCTTTGTTCGTAATGGCGGTTGAGTTCGGCGACCGCTTCGGCGACCTGTTCCGGCGTGGTTTGCGAGAGAGCCGTCAGCCAATCCGCCAGCGGGGCGGGAGAGGCGCCTTCATCGGTCTCGCGAATCAACACGTCCTCGGCTTCGGCCACGCGGGCACGAACAAGGCGGGCCATTTCCTCGGAGGAAAGCGGCTCCTGCGAGGCGATGAGAAGGGATTCTAAAATCGTGCTAAGTTGCATATCGGGTGGGGAGATTAGGAAAGGGTCGGGGCAATTCAAGCTTCCCGGCACGCGGGCTAGCGAAAGTTATTTTCGATAATCTGAAAATTCCCCTTGAAACGATTTGTTTAAAAGGCTAACCCACCGCGCTCTTGCCGGGGGAGTGCCTCCTACATACCACAGGCAAGGCGCATACCCCTTTCCTCCAAAGAATATCTCATCATGTCTGCGAAAAGCTCCCCGAAAAAAGCCGTCGCGAAAAAAGCCGCGAAAAAAACCGTCCCTGCAAAAAAAGCGTCTCCTGTTAAGAAAGCAGTGAAAAAAGCAGCACCCGCGAAAAAGGCCGCGAAAAAAGCAGCGCCCGCGAAAAAGGCCGTGAAAAAAGCAGCGCCTGTTAAAAAAGCAGTGAAAAAAGCAGCGCCTGCTAAAAAAGCAGTGAAAAAGGCAGCGCCTGCTAAAAAAGCAGTGAAAAAGGCAGCGCCTGTTAAAAAAGCAGTGAAAAAAGCAGCGCCCGCTAAGAAACCGGTGCCGGCGAAAAAGATTTTGAAGAAAGTGGTTCCCGCCCCCATCGCGGCTCCGGTAAAAAAAACGGCCCCCGCCAAGAAGCCCGCCGCCCCAAAGAAGGCGGCTCCCAAAGCTCCTTCGCCGGTGAAGGCACCTGAGAAGAAAGCGGTGGTTAGCAAACCGGCCGTGAGGAAATCCTCGCTGGTCAGCGTGCCGCCACCACCAGCTCCGAAGAAACCTCCGTTCGTGCCGCCCAAGGCTGATCCGCTCCCCAAAGCTTACGCGAACGGCGGAGGATCCCATAGTCCGGCGTTCATTGAGAAGCAGCGTCAGCGCCTCCTCGATCTCCGCGATTCGCTCATGGATTCCATGTCAGGCATGACCCGCGACACCATCCGCAACGCACCGGAAGGCAGCGAGGCGTCCGGCAGCGGTCAGCACCAGGGCGACGCGGGCAGCGATGCCTATGACCGTGACTTCGCACTCTCCGTCCTCGCCAAGGAACAGGACGCACTCTACGAGATCGAGCAAGCTCTCCGCCGCATCAAGGGTGGCACCTACGGCAATTGTGAAATTTCCGAAAGGAAAATCCCCACCGCCCGCCTTGAGGCGATCCCCTTCGCCCGCCTCACCGTCGAATGCCAGGCACAATGGGAGAAGGAATACGGCAACCGCAGGTTCCGTCCCTCCAACGAAGTAGGCTTCAGCGGAGGCATTCCGCAGGAAGATGAGGATTCCGTCACGGTTTCGCTTGACGAGGATGACGAATGAACCATAGTCCGCCCCCCGCAAATCACCATGCCACGCGAAATCATCATACTTGAATGCACCGAAGCGAAAGCCGAGGGCAAACCGACTTCTCGTTACGTCACCACCCGTAACAAGAAAAGCCTACGTACTCCGGGCCGCCTGGAGAAAGTGAAGTTCAATCACTTCCTCAAGCGCCGCACCCTTCACCGCGAACTCCGCTAATTTTATGTCCGAGCCAAAGACCATCCAACGCCGCATCAATTTCCGCAAGGCGAACCGCCAGATGACCCGCCGCAGGCAGGACATCCCAGTCGAGCAATTGACTCCCACCAACCCCGAGATCCTCGGCAAGTTCACTTCCGAGACGGGCAAGATCCTTCCGCGCCGCGTCACGGGCGTTTCCGCCAAGCTTCACCGCCACATCAACAACGCGATCAAGCAGTCCCGCGCGATCAACCTGATGCCCTGAGCATCCGGATGATTTTCGTGATCAGCATGGAGATTTCGATTTCAAGCCCGCCCGAACCACCGGGCGGGCTTTTTCGTCTACAGTAACTTAAGCTCCCAAAAACGATGACTTTGGAACAAGAATTCGAACCACGGATGGACGCGGATAAACACGGATTTCAAGAAATTGCAGTAAGGGTGCTCGATCACCTTCCACCATTTACGTCCATCTGCTTTCAACTGCGGTTCGATCTTTCCCCATAGCATGAACGGATTACCGGATACACAGAGCGAGTCGGATCACCGCGAGATCGTGATTGACCGGGTGGGCGTACGGGAACTCCGCTACCCCGCCACTTACCTCGGCGAGGGTGGGACGCTGATGCACACGGTCGCGAAATTCGAGATGACCGTGGAGCTGCCCGCCCATCTGAAGGGCACGCACATGAGCCGTTTCGTGGAGGCGCTGCACGGATTTTCAGAGCCGCTAAACGGGGCGTCGGTGATGCGTTTGACAAAGGATCTCGCCACCAGGCTTCAGGCGGATCGCGCGCACGTCGGCTGCGAGTTCACAATTTTCCGCGAAAAAGAAGCACCTATTTCTGGCATGCGCAGCAAGCTGGATTACGAGCTCGGCATGGAGTGCCGCCACTCGGCGGAGGAAGGTGATGCGATTTTTCTGAGCCTCCAGGTTCCTGTGGCGACGCTATGCCCTTGCTCCAAGGCGATCAGCGAAAGGGGTGCGCACAACCAGCGCGGCATGGTCACCATCTCCGTCGAGGCCGATGATCGCCTGACTTTTTCCGAACTGATCGACCTCGCTGAATCCTCGGCGAGTTGCGAACTTTACGCCGGTTTGAAACGGGTGGACGAGAAGGCAGTCACCGAGCGCGCCTACGACCAGCCGGTCTTCGTCGAGGATCTGGCGCGCAACGTCGCCGCCGGACTCAAGGGCAACACGGCAGTGAAATGGTTCCGGGTGGAGGCGGAAAATTTCGAATCCATCCACAACCACAATGCCTACGCGATGATCGAAGCTTGATTAGAGTGAAGTGGTAAGGCTTTTACCATAAAAGCGTTCGAGAAAGAGCTGGCGGCGTTCGGATGGGGGGAGGTCTTGGGGAATGCCGGACCAGACGAGTTCGCGGGCGGTGTCGTTCATGCCGCAAGCGATGGCCATGCGTTCGGCTCCTGATTTCTCCATCATTTTTCGGAAGAGGTGGGTGTTGAGATCCGGCGGGGTGTCCGCTATGGAGAAACCCGTGTCAGCATATCTGTCAGGTTCAATTTTTGAGACCATATCTGTAGGTAGTTGAGGTCGTCACCGGTGGCGAGGAGATTTTCCACATCGGAGAGCTGCCGCTGGCTCTGGGAATCCCTCGCCCAATCGAGTTTTGAGAGAATCAGGTCTTCCTCGCTGAAATAGAATTCCTCGCCGAAGACGGCGGGCAGGATTTCCAGATCCTTAAGGAGGAGCGCGATGACGATATCGATGTCCCGCGTCATGCGGGGCTGGGCGTAGTGGTTGAGCGCCATGGAGCCGGTCAACATGTAATCCAGACCCGCCTCCTCAAGACGCCGGGTGACGTCGAAGAGGAGTTCAGTTCGGAGAGCATGCGGATCGCTTGGGTTGTGAAAGGGGTTGGAAACCCCTTCTCCTTATTGGCAGGCCTCGCATTCGCCGCCGTTGAGCATCGCATCAATCGAGCAGGCCATTTTCTGTTCGGCCGTGAATTCCCGTTTCGCAGTTGCTGCGGCGAGGTTGGTGGCGGCGGTGGTGGCGGTTTGGGTGGCCATGACGCCGCGCTGTTCCTTTTTG
>CAMBTF010000090.1 GCA_945870545.1 Akkermansia muciniphila | reverse complement strand
TCCACCGACCGATTGCGGATCCGCTCCACCGCCGGTGCGTTTTCCATCCACATAAATCGACATCGTTTGGTGGCCTGCACGCGTGCCGTCGAAGACGATCATCACGTGGTGCCATGTGCCGGGGGTCAGTGCGGTGGGGGAAATCAATTTGTTCGCGGATTTGTCCCAGGAGTCGATGATATGTGCGCCCGGGCGGCCGTCTTGCAGGTAGAGATCCCAGCCCCGGAAGCCGTTCGCGGGATCCACTTTCGCGATGACCGATCCGGAGACATGGTTGACACTTTTGTCATCGATCCTGATAAACCCGCCATAGCTGACCTGATCACCACGCGCGAAGTTCCCAATGTCACCCAGCGGGATGTCCGAGCCTGTTACAGTGATCGCCTTGCCCAGCGGGCCGTCAACGCGTTTCGGCGCAGCGAGCCACTCCTGCGGCTTGCCGTCCACCGTTCCTTTGATATTCCCTTCGCTTTCCGTGAGCGGGAGATGGATCGCGAGCGTCGAATCCGTCTCCTGCGTCTCCACCTGTCCTGCCGTGACGAGCCAGTTCTTGAAATCCGCATCCGCCGCCTTACGCCGCGCCGCGATGCGACCATCGATCGCTTTGATCGATGCGTCCAGGCCTGCCCATTTCTCCCTGTCTTCAGCTAGCGGAACGAAAATGGAAGGCGCGTGTTGCGCGTTATTTCCATCCAGCGCGGACATCGTGTTGTTCCGGAAAAACGCAGTGAACTGGTAGAATTCTTTCGTCGAGAACGGGTCGAACTTGTGGTCATGGCAGGAGGCGCAACTCGCCGTGAGTCCTAGCCAGATGCCGCTCATGGTGTCCACGCGATCAGTGGCGTAGATCGCGTCATACTCCTCGGGGATTGCACCGCCTTCTCCCGTGGTCGCAAGGCTGCGGAGGAAACCGGTGGCCACGTGCTGGTCGAGCGAACGGTCAGGAAGTAGATCACCGGCGAGTTGTTCAGTAGTAAACTGATCCCACTTCATATTCTTGTGGAAAGCCTGCACCACCCAATCCCGGTAGGGCCAAATCGCACGGTAATTATCAAAGTGGATGCCGTGAGTATCCGCGTAGCGAGCGGCGTCTAGCCAATGTCTTGCGAAGTGTTCCGCACTGGGAATCGAAGTAAGCATGCGATCGGCCTCGGCGGCAACGGCGGCTTCGGCATCCGTTTCGTATGCGGCCGCGAAAGCGTCTGTCACTCCAGGCTCCGGTGGCAGGCCGGTCAGATCCAGCGAAAGCCTGCGGTGAAACCGGCGCGCGTCCTCGGCGGGATTCGGCTCCAGCCCCGCGTCCGCGAGTTTTTCGAAGATAAAACCGTCGATCGGCTTATCTGACCACTTGTTCTTCGGAGCCTCCGTGCGCTTCACCGACTCATAAGACCAGTGGTTTTCGTATTCCGCACCTTGCTCCACCCATTTCTCCAGCAACGCAATCTCCCGCGCGCCCATCGTCTTGTGACTCTCCGGCGGCGGCATCACCTCGGATATATCCTTGGATTTGATCACCCTGAGTAGCTCGGATTCTTCCGGCTTGCCCTTGATCATCACTGTCGCGCCAAAATCACGCATCTTGAAAGCATCCGCCTCGATATCGAGCCGCAGTGGCTCCTTATCAGGCCTGCGTGTTCCCGCGTCGGGCCCGTGACAGTGATAGCAATACTCGGAAAGGATGGGCTGGATATGCTCGTTGAAGGAGATTGTTTCCGGTAGCTTGACCGCAGCCATTTCAACCGACTTCTCCGCCACGGCTCCCGATTCGCTCAGGGAAACAACGGTCTTTTCCTTGCACCCGACTGCCAGCAGCAAGGCAAGTATGGTGAACGGATAGAGATGTTTCATGGGGATCAATTCGATTGCTTTTCGGGATTTGAGCAGGCTTACCGCAAGCGCCACACTTTACCTGCGGACAGACTCGATAAGAACAAGACAGTATGGAAGACGCAATGGGATGCTGTTTTCTATCACACGCCAGCGAAAATAGATACCGGAGAAAATTACCCTATCGACTCCCGCAAAAACCAGAACTTCGCACAGAGGAAGTGGAGCGGTAGGATGCTACAAACCTCACCCAATCGCTTGCCGAAGACAACTGAAGGGAAAATGCGCGGAAACCACAGGATGGTGGCTTCCTTGATTCATCGCAGGCTCACTATCCACCGTGGAACATCCGAATCAATTACGTGGAACACTCTTTCCCGCTTGACGAGCCGGGGAGTGACTCTGATTCTCTCAACTCTTCCGCAGGGTGTTTACTTGCGGCCTGATCGAAGACCGCGCGTGCGGAGCACCAGAGGGGCCGGATAAGCCTTCCGGATTTTTCGTCAATTTTCCACACAACCCCTTTGTTTTCAACCACTTCCAAAACCAACTTTCATGTTTAAAAGATTTTTCGGAAACCTGTTTTCCAACGACATCGGGATCGATCTCGGCACCGCAAACACCCTCATCAATGTAAAGGATCACGGCATCGTGCTCCGCGAGCCCTCCGTGGTGGCTGTAAAAGCCGGCACGAACGAGGTGCTGGCCGTCGGTGATGACGCGAAACGCATGCTGGGACGCACGCCCGGCAACATCGTCGCGATCCGCCCGCTCAAGGACGGAGTGATCGCCGACTTCGAGGTCACTGAGGCGATGCTACGCCATTTCATCCGCAAGGTAAACAAGGGCCGCCGCAACAACCCGCGCGTCCTCATCGCCATTCCCTCCGGCATCACCGAAGTGGAGCGCCGCGCCGTCCGCGAATCCGCCGAGCAGGCGGGTGCCCGCGAAGTGTATCTCATCGAGGAACCCATGGCTGCCGCGATCGGTGTCGGACTGCCGGTGCAGGAGGCATCCGGAAACATGATCGTCGATATCGGCGGTGGCACTACCGAGGTCGCACTGATCTCGCTTTCCGGTATCGTTTACGCGCGCTCCGTCCGCACCGCCGGAGACGAACTGGACGAGGCGATCATTCAATACATGAAACGCGCCTACAACCTGATGATCGGGGAGCGCACTTCCGAAGATATCAAAATCCGACTTGGTTCCGCGGCACCCCTTCCCAAGGAACTGACCATGGAGGTGAAAGGTCGCGATCTTGTCGCAGGTCTGCCGAAGACGATCACGATCACATCCCAAGAAATCCGTGAGGCAATGTCCGATCCACTCGGCACCATCGTGGATGCCGTTCGAACCACCCTTGAGCGCTGCCCTCCCGAACTCGCCGCCGACCTCGTAGATCGCGGCAGCGTCCTCGCCGGCGGCGGCGCCCTCCTCAAGGGGCTAGACCGTCTTCTCCGGGAGGAAACTGGCCTACCTGTCCATGTCGCCGAGGATCCCCTCAGCGCGGTCGCGGAAGGCACCGGCAAGGCGCTACAGGAGCTCGCCCTCCTCAAGCGTGTAACCAATACGGAACGTTGAGCCCCGGAACTCCGCGAACCGGAGACTCCAACGGCCATGAAACCGCTCAACCTAATCGCTTTGCTTCTGTTCCTCGCGGGGGCGATGTGGGCGCTCACCCGCAGTGAGCCGGTCGTGCGGGAGATCCAGGTCGCCTATTTTAAGGCGATCTCGCCCACCCTGAAATCGGGTTCCTCACTGGAAACGAAAGCCCGTAATCTTCTCCGCGAAACGAAACATTCCAAGGAGCTGGAAGCCGAGCTTTCCACCATCCGAGGCGAGATCGGCAGGCTGCGCATCATCGAGTCCCGCTTCAAGGAACTGGAGCGCGAAAACGCCGAACTGCGCCATGCCCTGGATTTCAAAAAAGCCACGCACTTTGATGTCGTAGCTGCGAATGTCATCCGCCGCCATCCCACCACTTGGTGGCAGACGGCGGAGATCGACGCGGGCGAAGATCGCGGCATCGGCATCCAGCTGTCCGTCCTTTCCAACGACGGTCTCGTCGGCCTCATCGACCGCCCGTTCAAGAACCGTTCCTCCGTCCTGCTCGTCACCGATGAGAAATGCCAGGTCTCTGTCCGTATCGAGGGATCGCCGGAGGTGGGCATCCTCAGCGGCCAGCGCGGCGAGTTCGACAACAACCCCATACTCCGCCTCCGCTTCCTTTCGAAAAACGCGTCATTGCAACCCGGCCAGCGCGTTTTCACCACCGGCCGCGGCGGGATCTTTCAACCCAATATCCTAGTTGGAACCCTCATTTCGGTTGAAAGAGGTTCGCTTGACTCCGAAGCGCTGGTCAGACCCGCCGTGGATCTAAGCGAACTGAGTACGGTATTCGTAGTACTTTCCGAGAACCATTGAAACCCACCACCTTGCTACGCTTTAACCTCAGCGCCGTTTTCCTTCTGCTCGCCGCCTTCCTGGTGCAGCAATTCGTGCCTGCGTTCACCGGTCTTAGCCATGCCCGCATCCTGATCGTCCACCTGGTTTTCCTCTGCGCCGCGGTATCCGTCGCAACGCCGACCATGCTGCTGTTAGCTTTCATCGGCGGTATCCTCTGGGACGCCCACTGTTCGCTCGCGCCCATGCTGGCCGATCCCGAAATTTACACCCATCCCACCGAGTCGCTGCGCTTCGGATACTCCATCCTGCTTTTCGCGGGAATGGGCTTTCTCATGCAAGGTTTGAGCCCCCTGTTCCGGAAAGGGAAATGGCAGTTCTCGGCGCTCCTCACCGGCGTTGCCACTTTCCTCTACCTCGCTGCCGACTACGCGCTCATCTCCTTCGTGCGCGGGGATTTCGTAATGAGCCGGTCCATCCTGCGCCTCATGTCCTACACGGCGCTGCTTACCATGCTTTTTTCCCCTCTCGTATTCTGGCTTCTCTACCGCCTTGCCATGGTTTTCGACCACTCCCTCTATCCCGAAGCCGGGAAAAACAAACGCCGATCCTTCTGAACCGTGGAACCCCACTTCCGATTACGACTCTACCTGCTAACGGCCCTCATTCTTGTCGGCTTCGGCACCCTGTTGTCGCGCCTCCATGAGTTCCAGATCGAGCGGCAAGACGAGTTCCAGGCGCTCGTCCCCGGGAACCGTACCGTGACCGTCCGCGAACCCGGCATCCGCGGCGAGATCACCGACCGCAACGGCATCCCCCTCGCCCGCAACCTACGCAACTACGTAGTTTCCTTTGACCTCGACGAGATTGCCCGGGTTTACCGCCTGCAGAACGCGGACACCCCCACACTCGACCGCCTCACGATGCAGGGCGGGTTGCCGCGCGCAAAGAAGGAGAAGGATATCGTCGCGATCGTAAACGAATGGACGATCAAGCCACTGCAGGAAATCGGCCTCGCGAAAAACTACAATGCCTCGGCGCTGCGCACGCATTACCTCACCCACGGCGGCCTCGTCCCTTTCACCTACCGCGCGGATCTCACCTACGAGGACTTCGCCCGCCTCGCGGAGCGAAACCTGGAGTTCCCTGGCGTCACGCTCGGCATCCGCCCCCAGCGCCAATACGCCTACGGCACGCTGGCATCCCCTGTTCTCGGATATCTCAAGCAGTGGGAGAAAGGCGACATCTCCTCCGCCGACAAACGCGCCTTCGATCACTACATCGGCGATGAAAAAGGCATCGCCGGCATAGAGGCCACCATGGACGAGTACCTGCGCGGCCCCGAAGGTAGCAAGACCGTCCTGAAGGATGAGAAAGGTCGCACCGTCGGAATGCTCGATTACACGAAGCCCGGCACCGGAGCGCGCGTCCTGCTGTCCATCGATGCCCGTATCCAGTTTCTGTTAGAAAATACTCTGCGCCGTGCGGGACGGGCCGCAGGGGTTGTAATGGACGTCAATACCGGCGAGGTGTTGGCAATGGCCTCCGTTCCGGATTACGATCCGAATGCTTTTATCCCCTCCATCTCCCGCGAGAAACTGATCGAATACGGGTCAAACCCACAGCTCTCCCCTTTCACCAACCGCACCATCGCACCCTTCGAACCCGGCTCTACCATGAAAGTCGCCACTGCCATCGCCGGCGCGGTCCAGGGCATCGCGGGCCGCACGTTTTCCTGCGATGGCTTCGTCCCGTTCGGCAACCATAAGATCGGTTGCTGGATCTACAACAAGAACGGCGGGCGCCACGGCTCGCTGCGCCTGCCCGAGGCGATCCAACAATCCTGCAACCCGTATTTCAACAAGATGGCGAATGCCATGGGCTGGAAGGCGATGGTGGACGGCTGCTCGCTGGTCGGCTTCGGCAAGAAAACCGGAGTCGAGCTTCCCAATGAGGATACCGGTATCCTCCCCGGTTCCCGCTCATGGCGTGCCGCACGCCCCGGCGCGGTAATGACGCCCGCACTCACCGCCATGATGTCCATCGGCCAGGGCGATATGCTCGCCACCCCGCTGCAGATGGCGGCCATGGTTTCGACCGTTGCCAACGGCGGGAAATACTTCCAGCCGCGTCTAGTAAAAAAAGTGACCGCTGACGACGGCAAAGTCCTCGTTCCCGACATCCCGAAACTTGAGGTCGATCTCCTGCAATCCGGCGTCAAGGAAACCGACCTCAGCCTGATCCGCGAAGGCATGCGGAAAGCCGTCAATGAGGCGGGTGGCACCGCCGGAAAAGTCCGTATGGAGGATATCGTAGTAGCCGCCAAAACAGGAACTTCACAGACCACCGACAACGGCAAGAAATCCAACAACTCCTGGATCATCTCTTTCGCGCCCTTCGACAAGCCGCGCTACGCGGTCGTGATCCTCGTCCAAGCCGGCGGCTCGGGTGGTGCCGTCTGCGGTCCACTTGTGAATACAGTCTATACCGGGCTTTTCGCCAAGGAAAACGGCATGCGCCTGCCGCTCAAGCCCCAGACCGAATACAAGGGGCACCTCGACCGCATCGAAGCCATTGAGCCCCTCAAGGACGTCCTCGCCTCCATCGAGGCTTCCGAAATCGCCAATGGCGAAACCACCGCCGCCAACCCCGACGACGAACTCGGCGAGACCGGTGAAGAGGTC
>CAMBTF010000089.1 GCA_945870545.1 Akkermansia muciniphila | reverse complement strand
ACCGTCGTGAAAATCTACCTCCACATCTCGCGAGACGAGCAGAAGCGGCGGCTCGATTCCCGCCTCGTGAATCCGGCAAAACATTGGAAATTCAACCCCGATGACCTCAAGGATCGCGCGCTGTGGCTGGATTTCATGGACACCTATGAGGAAGTCCTATCGAAAACCTCCACCGCGCACGCGCCTTGGTATGTCGTCCCCGCGAACCGCAAATGGTACCGCAACCTCGTCGTCGCGAGGATCATGGTCGATACGATGAAGCGGCTGGACATGAAGTTCCCGGAAACCACGTGGAATCCGGCAGATATGGTCGTGGAGGATTGATATCCTACCTTTCTTATGATTGGATATCAATCTAGGTGATGTGTGAACGAATGGTCAGTCCCATCATCACCCACCAACAGCCAACCAACTTTCGCCGCGCGGGTCAGTTCAGATAAACAGCCTTCCGAGGGATGGTGGCGTTTTTTCCGCCGCTTTGTAGATCAGGTTGCGGATCTGACCGATGAGACGGCGGGCGGCGAGATTGTCCCGGCAAAGGGCGCGGACGACAATGACTTCACCGCCCACCAGTGATCCGTGGCCGATATAGGCGTCCGGGCCGCCAAGGGAATCCACTTCGGCGGCGGGAAAGTTCCTGATCATCGCTCCAGCCAGATAGATGGAGACGTAATGTCCGGCCTCAAACAACGCAGTGACACCCTCCGGCCCGGCACCCGACATGTCATACCGCTCACGGGCGAGGAGCTTGCCGTTGAAACTCAGGTCGAATTCGAACCTCAGGTTTTCGTATTGGAAGATTTCGCCCCTGGCGACACGACCGGGCGAAATCCAGTCAATGAACATCAGCCCGGCGCCCCGCTCGATGTTCACCTGCGTTTTCTGGATGTATCTGGCTCCGGCATGCGGGATGAACGCCTCTGGATTCCATTCGAGAAAGCCGCCGGACTCGACGGAAAACGACTGGTCGCAGATGGCTGGCTTGCCGGATCTGGTGCGGAAAACCCTCGAGGAACTGGGAATGCTCAGCGCGAGGGAAGCCCCCTGCCCGACGGTGACATCGCTCTCGATCCGATCCCCGTCGAAGAAACCCGCCGTGGGGTTCATGAGGGAGAGCACAAGGAATTCCCCGTCGTCGGAGAGGTGGGCTTTGCTTAGGTGAATGGGGGCCTGGAAGCTCTGCGCGGAAAGGAACGGGACGCCATCCGCCCTTGTTTCACAGCGCAGGCGCAGGTGGCCGCTCAGAGAGTTTCCCGTCACCCGCTGCATCAGACGAAGAGGTATTCGCGCTTCAGCCAAGTGAGGAGCTCTTCCTTTCCTTTCTCCGATTTGAGGTCGGCGAAAATGACCGGACGCTCTCCCCGCTGGATTTTGGAATCCCGCGCCATCACATCCAGATCCGCCCCGACGTAGGGCGCGAGATCGATCTTGTTGATGAGGAGAAGGTCGCTGGTTCGTATGGCCGGGCCTCCCTTGCGCGGGATTTTATCGCCCTCCGCGACATCGATCACATAGATGTAGGCATCGACGAGTTCGGGGGAAAATGTGGCGGAGAGGTTGTCGCCGCCGCTTTCGATGAGGATGAGTTCGAGATCCGGATGGCGTGCTTCGAGATCGGAAACGGCGGCCATGTTCATGCTCGTGTCATCGCGGATGGCGGTGTGGGGGCAGCCGCCGGTTTCCACCCCGATCACGCGGTCCGCGGGGAGGGCGTTGGCGCGGAGCAGAAACTCGGCATCCTCGCGGGTGTAGATGTCGTTGGTGATGACGGCGAGGGAGGCCTCGTCCCCGAGCCACTGGCTCAGGCGCAGGACACACATGGTTTTCCCGGAACCAACCGGGCCGCCGACGCCCAGGCGGAAGGGGCGTTTCTTGGTTTCAGGAAATGAAGAGTCGTTCATGGGAGTAGGCGTGTTTCAGGGAAGCAATTTCTAACAGAGGGTTGAAAAATCCGTCGGCTTCCTTTTCGAGCGATGCGTCCACCTCGGAGCCGAGCGCGCCAAGGACGCGGTGGAGGATGCTCTGGCAGGCGATCTGGCCGATGCGCATGAGCTTCATGGAAGCTGCCGTGCTGGCGACGATGGATTGGTAAGCAAAGGCACGCCCCGCCTCCGCGACCGGGACGCCGCGCAGTTCGATCGCGGTGACGACGAGATGGTGGGCGCGGGGATTCGATTTCCTGAAAGCGGTGATCCATGGCGCGTCGTCCAGTTCGCAAAGTAGGCTGAGCCGCTGGGAGCCGACGCGACGGCTTGCGTCGCGAAGCTCGGGGGCGATGCGCCATGCGTCCAGCTCCGCATCGATTTCGCGGAGCGTATCCGGATCTTCTGCGGAGGCTGCTTCATGGGCTTTTTTAAAGAACGGCAGTTCGAAGCGAAACAGCGCAGGGACGACCTGCTTCATGAGAAAACGCTCCAGGCTTTCCGGATCTTTGACAACGCCTACCCGAACCAATTCCTCCAAGCCATACGAGTGCGCGTAGCCGCCGGATGGGTATCCGGTGTCGTTTGACTGGAGGAGCCAGAGGGTTGGGTCGGGAGATTTCAAAACTCTAAATTCTAAATGTTAAACCCTAAGGAAGAGGCGCAAGGAGGAGCTGCATTCTGCTGCCCGGCATATCTGGCAGCAGAATGCAGCCACTCCTTGTTGTTCAGCTTTCCGGTGAAACTTTTCCATGGTTCGAAGTTTTAGTGAGCCATTGCCTTCATTGGCGTGAAGAGGACTTCGGGTTCGGTGAACGGCCAACCTTCGCGCGCGAGGAGCTGCTTCATCGCATCGTCGTGCAGGATGCGGAGCGAGCCTTCCATGATTTGTGCCGGGAGGTGGAGGTTGCCGACTTTCCAGCCAATCAGTGCGCCTTCCGCCGGATTTGTAAACGCCACCTCATAGACCTTCTCGGGAAGCTGGCGGACGATGTAATCGGTATTCCCGTCCTGATAGATGACGCAGCCATCGGTGAGGCGGCTTTCGAGGTCGAAGCCGAAATCAGTGCCATCCGAGGCCGTGGCGCGCCAACGCCGTTTGAGAAACTTCCTGCGCTCGATCGCCAGTTCGATGCGGTTTTCCGGCGGTTTATCCGACTTCACGGCGATCATGCTCTCGATCAGGTGCATGGTCAGAAGAGGAAATAGCGCTGCGCCATCGGCAGGATCGAAAGAGGCTCGCAGCGCAGCTCGCGACCGTTGGCGACCACGGAGTAGGTTTCCGGATCCACCGTGATATGCGGAAGCGCGTCATTGAAGGGGAGATCACGCTTCGAGACATGGCGGCAGCCCTTGACCGCAGAGAGTCGCTTCCGCAGGCCAAGGTGGTCGAGGCCGCCTGATGCCAGCGAAGCAGCGCTGACGAAAGTGAGCGAGGTGCTGGCGATGGCTCTTCCGAATGCTCCGAACTGCGGGCGGTAGATCGTCGGCTGCGGAGTGGGAATAGAGGCGTTGGGATCACCCATGTTCGCCCATGCGATCAAACCGCCCTTGATAATTGTTTCCGGTTTCACCCCGAAGAAGGCCGGTTTCCAAATGACGATATCGGCGAGTTTCCCCACTTCAAGGCTCCCGACCTCGTGGGCGATGCCATGGGTGATGGCGGGGCAGATCGTGTATTTCGAAACGTAGCGGAGGGCGCGGAAGTTGTCGGCGGCGGGATGGGTGGCACTCTCCAGCTTTCCGAACTGAACCTTCATCTTGTGTGCCGTCTGCCAGGTGCGCGTGATCACCTCACCCACCCGGCCCATCGCCTGGCTGTCGCTCGACATCATGGAGATCGCCCCCATGTCGTGGAGCAGGTCTTCGGCGGCGATCGTTTCCGGACGGATGCGGCTTTCCGCGAAGGCGACGTCCTCGGGAATGCGCGAATCGAGGTGGTGGCAGACCATCAGCATGTCCAGGTGCTCGGCGATGGTGTTGGTGGTGAAAGGGCGCGTGGGGTTGGTGGAGGAAGGAAGGACATTTGCCTCTCCGCACACGCGGATGATGTCCGGTGCGTGCCCGCCACCAGCGCCCTCCGAGTGGTAGGTATGGATCGTGCGGCCTTTGATGGCGGCTAGGGTGCTTTCTAGGAAACCCGCCTCGTTGAGGGTGTCCGTATGGATCGCAACCTGGACATCGAGTTCATCGGCGACCGTAAGGCAGCTGTCGATGGCCGCGGGCGTGGTGCCCCAGTCCTCGTGGAGCTTGAGCCCGATCGCGCCGGCCAGCACCTGTTCGCGCAGTGGTTCGTGGGTGGAGCAATTGCCTTTGCCAAGGAAGCCGAGGTTCATCGGAAATGCCTCAGCGGCTTCCAGCATGCGGTGGATGTTCCATTTCCCCGGCGTGCAGGTGGTGGCGTAGGTGCCATGCGCGGGGCCGGTGCCGCCGCCGAGCATGGTGGTGATCCCGCTGGCCATGGCATGCTCGATCTGCTGGGGACAGATGAAATGGATATGCGTATCAATCCCGCCGGCAGTCACGATGCAGCCCTCCCCGGCGATGACCTCGGTGGCGGCTCCTATGGTCATGGAGATCCCGTCCTGGAGCAGGGGGTTTCCCGCGTGGCCCACGCCAACAATGCGCCCGCCTTTGATGCCGATGTCCGCCTTGATGACACCGTGGGCGGCGTCCAGGATGAGGGCGTTGGTGATCACCAGATCAAGGGAATCCGCGTCGAGCGCGAGCGGCGATTGTGCCATGCCGTCACGGATGACTTTTCCGCCTCCGAATTTCACCTCGTTGCCATACCCTCCGCCTTCCGTGACAAGGTCGCGTTCAACCTCGATGAAAAGTTCGGTATCGGCCAGGCGCACCTGGTCACCGATGGTCGGGCCGAAGGTTCCCGCGTAGTTTCTGCGTGACTGTTTCATGGGAGTTTTCCGTTCACCCGGCCATTGAAGCCATGAATCTCACGCTCACCCGCGAAAGCGACGAGGGGAACCTCACGGGTGTCGCCGGGTTCGAAACGTATCGCAGTTCCGGCGGGAATATTGAGCCGATAGCCAAGCGCGGCTTCGCGGTCGAAGGACAGTCCGGCATTCACCTCGGCGAAATGGAAATGACTGCCCACCTGCACCGGCCTGTCACCACGGTTAGAAACCACTATCGAAAGCGTGGCCAGCCCGACATTCAGCTCGATGTCGGGCGCGCCTTCGGGACAAATGATTTCACCGGGTATCATCGGATCGGGTCATGGACGGTGACGAGCTTGGTGCCATCCGGAAAAGTCGCTTCGACCTGGATGTCGTGGATCATTTCGGCGATGCCCTCCATGACATCGTCCCGTTTGAGCAGGGTGGTTCCGAAGCTCATCAATTCGGAGACAGATCTCCCGTCCCTAGCGCCTTCGAGAATCTCCGCAGTGATGAAGGCCACGGCTTCGGGATGGTTCAGCTTCAGGCCGCGATCCCTGCGCCTGCGTGCCAGATCCGCCGCAACGACGATCAGAAGCTTTTCCTGCTCTCTTGGGCTTAGGTGCATGGCCGGAAAATGGGATCAATGATCCACGCTCACATCCTTCCAGATTCCCCCATCCTTTTGCAATAAAGCGAAGCCAAGGCAGGCTCCCAGCGCGATGAGGACAAGAATGCCGCCCAGATTGATATCGCGACGCTCCTCCGCGGTGGTGGAAACCATCGCCCTTTGGTCGAATTCATCCACCTCATCCGGATGGTAGTGCCCGGGTGGTCCGGGGTGAGCGTTTGCGACTGCCCCCGATCCAAGAAAAAGGACTACAGCAAGGATGCGGCAGAGGCGGGGTGTTGAGGCTTTCATGAATGTGTCGGATGTCATTGAGGATTTAGCAAGCACCGTGCCACAAAACAAAAAACCCGACCCCCGAAAGTCGGGAGCCGGGCTCAGGAATGATGAAGGAAGATTACTTGTAGGTGCCTTTCAGGAAAGGCTCGCCGACGACGTCCTTGTATTCTTTCAGGATCTTGAACTGGCCGTTGGCTTTCGTCTCACCGATGAACACGTTCTTGGTGAGGTGGTGGTTGGCTTGGGATGTAACCTTGCCGCCCGGGCCGTCGAACTTGATGCCCTTCTTAAGCTCGGCCATGACCTTCTCGGTCTCAAAGGATCCCGCCTTTTCGACAGCAGCCTTCCAGAGGTAGACGCCGACGTAGGAAAGAACCATCGGCGAGCATGTCACGCGGTCATCCTTGACGATTCCGGGAACCGTGGACTTCTCAAGCCATGCCTGGAAGTCGGAAACGAACTTCTCGTTCGCCTCGGACTTGATGGATTGGAAATAGGTCCAGCAACCGAGCTGACCCACGAGCTGGCTGGCTGGAAGGCCTCGGAACTCATCCTCGGAGACCGAGAAGCTGACCACAGGGCAGGTTTCGGCATTCAGACCGGAGGCCGCGTATTCCTTGAAGAAAGGGACGTTGGTGTCGCCGTTCAGGGTGCTGATCACGCAGGCGTCGCCAGAGGCTGCGAACTGCTTGATCTCGGAAACGATCTGCTGGTAGTCGGTGTGCCCGAACCCGGTGTATTTGCCGGCGGAAATGATTTTTCCATCGCCATCCTTGGTGAATCCACCGCCGATGTTTTCGATAGGCACGCCTTTGCTGAGAAGATACTCAAGCAAGACGAGGTTGGTGGTCTGCGGATAGACGTAGTCCGTGCCGAGGAGGTAGAACTTCTTCTTCCCTTCCTCAAGGAGGTAATCCACGGCGGGGGTCGCCTGCTGGTTCACCGCCTCGGCAGTGTAGAAGATGTTCGGGGACATCTCCTCGCCCTCGTACTGAACGGGGTAAAAGAGAAGGCCTTTCTTCTCCTCGAAAACGGGGAGAACCGATTTGCGGCTGACGGAAGTCCAGCAACCGAACGTCACCGAGACCTTGTCCTGATCCAGGAGCTGCTTGGCTTTTTCTGCGAAAAGCGGCCAGTCCGAGGCTCCGTCAACAACGACGGGCTCGATCTTTTTGCCCATGACGCCGCCGGCGGCGTTGATCTCGTCGAAGGTGAAGAGCAGGATGTCGCGCAGCGAGGTTTCGCTGATGGCCATGGTGCCGCTCAGCGAGTGCAGAACGCCGAC
>CAMBTF010000088.1 GCA_945870545.1 Akkermansia muciniphila | reverse complement strand
TGACACGGATTTTCACGGATATAAGGATACACCAAACAGGTTTGAAAATGTTTCCATAACTCGTTCTTCATCCGTGCCTTTCCGTGAAATCCGTGGTTCAATTTCGGAATTCGGGTTCAGCGTTCCTGCCTGTGAACCTAGAATCCGCAACTGCAGGGTCCGAATGAGGATTCAGTGCGAAAAGTTGGCGGTGGGGAGAATTACCATCCCAAGATCCGGTTCGTGGCCGTCCGTAGCGCGCTTTCTAGAATGGCCGCCTCAGCGTGGGTGAGCGGGATGCTGACTTTGCGCAGGGATTTATCTGCCTCCTCTTGGCGGGAAATCATGAGCGCGTAGGGTGCGCGTTCGGGATCGTCACGGAAGGTAAGTTCGAAGGCGCTGCTGGCCTTGTCGGTTTTGTGGAACAGCTTTGCCTGCGGGGTGCGGCCTTGCAGCGTGGCGAGAGCGGCTCCGATATCTGAGAACCCCCATTTCATGATGATCTTGCTGTCCCAATCGAACTGCTTCTCGCCGCTCTGCGCCGCGGCCTCGACAAAGACCGCGCCTTTCTCCGCATTGAGGTTGAAGCGGACGACACCGCCGGTGCCGCGCTGGTTGGGTTTGTAGATCGCGTATCCGTTGGAATACGCCTTGGTGGTTTCTGTCTTGGTGGTTTCAGGATATGTGGTGTCGTTCATAGTGTGTTCAAAAGAACACTAACTAAGCTTACCATGCAAGAATTATTTTTCAGCGCTTACTCTACGGTATCTTCCACGTCGGTTTCGGATGTATCCGCAGACACGCTGTCCTCGCCATCCGGGATGACGAGGGAGATGTCCTGGAGTTTCTCGCCGGGCTTGAGGGTGAGGAGTTTCACGCCCTGGGCGTTGCGGCCGGTTTCGCGGATCTCGTTGACGCGGATGCGGATGGACTGGCCGGTGGAGGTCATGAGCATGAGCTCGTGCGTTTCCTCGACGGAAAGCGCGCCGACGAGCGGGCCGGTTTTTTCCGTGACCTTCATCGTGATGATGCCTTTGCCGCCGCGCGATTGCTGGCGGTATTCGGCGAACGCAGTGCGCTTGCCGAGGCCGTTTTCCGAAGCGACGAGGAGGGTGTGGTTTTCCTCTACGAGCGCGAGTCCGACAACGTAATCCCCCTCGACCGGGCGGATGCCCATGACGCCCTGCGAGGAGCGGCCGAGCGGGCGGGTGTCCTGCTCGGAGAAACGGAGGCTGATGCCCTCGTGCGTGACGAGGATCACCTCGTTGTCGCCGGAAGTCAGCGTGCAGCCGATCAGTTCGTTCTGCTCCTCGAGGATGATGGCAATGATGCCGGCCTTGCGGTAGTTGCGGAATTCGTTGACGGCGGTCTTCTTGACCTTGCCGGTGCGGGTGGCGAAGAACACGTAGCCCGCGTCCTCGCGGAAGGTGATGTCGTTGCCATTTTCATCGACCGTGCGCTCAAGCCGGAGCATGGCGGCGATCTTCTCGTCGGGCTGGAGGTCGAGGACGTTGCGGATGCTGCGGCCAACGGAGGTGCGGGAGCCCTCCGGGAGTTCATAGACGCGCTCGACATAGAGGCGGCCGGTGTTGGTGAAGAACAGCAGGTAATCGTGAGCCTGCACGGAGAAAAGGTGCTCGACGAAATCGTCCTCGACGTCTTTCGCGGTGGCCTTGGTTTCCATGCCCTTGAGGCCTTTGCCGCCGCGGCCTTGGAGGCGGTATTCGGTGGCGGGCGTGCGCTTGATGTAACCGCGGTGCGAGAGGGTGACGATCATCGCGTCGTTGGCGATGAGATCCTCCATGGCCACCTCACCGACTTCCGCGACGATGGGGCATTTACGGGGGGTGGCGTACTTCGCCTTGATCGCCTGCAGCTCGTCCTTGATGATGGTGAGCACACGCTCCTCGCGGGCGAGGATGTCCATGAGGTCGGTGATCTCGACGAGGATGCCGTCGTATTCGCCCTTGATCTTGTCGCGCTCGAGGCCGGTGAGCTGGTAGAGGCGGAGTTCGAGGATCGCGTTCACTTGGCGCTCTGAGAAAACGTATTGATCGCCCTGCACGGCGGCCTGCGAGCGCAGTAGGATGCCGAGACCTTCGGCGGTGGCGGCGCTGAAAGGGTAGGCGGCTAGGCGCTCGCGGGCTTCGTCGCGGTTTTTCGAATCGCGGATGATCTTTATGAAATCGTCGAGATGACCTAGCGCGAGTAGATACGCTTCTAACAGCTCGGCGCGTTCCTCCGCTTTCCCTAACAGGTAGCGGGTGCGGCGGATGACGACCTCGCGGCGGTGCTCGATGTAGCAGTCGATCGCCTCCTTGAGGGAAAGCTGTTTCGGGCGTTGCTGGTGGATCGCCAGCATGTTGACGCTGAACGAGGTTTCCAGCGCGGTGAGCTTGAAAAGCTGCGCGACGACGACCTGCGGGCGGGCGTCACGTTTCAGCTCGATCTCGATGCGAGTTTCTTCATCGGAAAGGTCACGCATACCGGAGATGCCGGTGAGGGTTTTCTCGTTCACGAGTTCCGCGATGCGCGTCTGCAGCACGGCACGGTTTACGCCGTAGGGCACCTCGCGGATGATGATCATCGACTTGCCGTTCTCATTTTCCTCGATCTCGACCTTGCCCCGGAGACGCATGGAACCCCGGCCGGTGCTGAAATAATCCTGGATGCCGCGGATGCCGCGGATTTCGCAGGCGACCGGGAAATCCGGCCCCTTGATGTATTGCATCAGGCCAGGGAGGTCAATTTTCGGGTCGTTGATCATCGCGCAGATGCCATCGATGACCTCGCCAAGATTGTGCGGGGCGAGGTTGGTGGCCATGCCGACGGCAATGCCGGTGCCGCCATTGACGAGGAAGTTCGGGAACGCGGAGGGCAGCACCGAAGGCTCCTGGAGGGTGCCGTCGTAGTTCGGCTGGAAATCGACTGTGTCCTTATCGAGGTCTTCCATCATCGCCATGCCGAGCGGATGGAGGCGCGCCTCGGTGTAACGCATCGAGGCCGCGGCGTCGCCCTCGACCGATCCGAAGTTACCCTGCCCATCGACGATCAGCTCGCGCATCGACCATGGCTGGCCCATGTTCACGAGGGTGGAGTAGATCGAGGAATCGCCGTGCGGGTGGTAATTACCCATCGTTTCACCGACGATTTTCGCGCATTTCACATGGGACTTGGAGGGCGTCACGCCGAGCTGGCGCATTGCGAAAAGGACGCGGCGCTGGGAGGGCTTGAGGCCGTCGCGCACATCGGGCAGAGCCCGGGAAATGATGACGGACATCGAGTATTCGAGGAAGGACTGCGAGAGTTCCTCGGCGACGTTGATGGGCTTGATGGAGTCGTTGGACATGGGGAAAAGTTACTGGGGAAGGAGTGGGTTCCATACTTCGGTGAATCCGAAGCCTTGGAAATGTTTTACGTTCGCGGTGGCGAAATGGGTGACTCCGTGATGGCGGAGCGTGAGGGCGAGGCGGGCGTCGCTGATTTCGCGGATGCCGGATTTGGCGGTCGCGGCCCATTTCCAGAGTTTTTGCGAAATCCCAGGATCGTAATCCATGTGACGCCAGCCGGTGTCCAGCCTCAATCGGCCGCAATAATCCGAAGCCTCTTTCGAGGTGAAAGGCTTTCTGAAAATGGCGGGGTTACGGAGCTGCATGTAGATCTCGATCATCACGAGTTCGCATAGGGCAAAGTCCCCGGAGCTACCGACTGAATCCTCGAAAAAACGGATGGCGGCCTCCTGATAAGGTGAATCCGGGTCCGCCGCGTAAACGAAGAGATTGGTGTCGGCACTTAACATTGGGTCGGTTCGTCCCATTTGAATCGTGCCTCGATCGCCTCGGCCTCGACGTTGATGGTTGCGGGATCAACTTTATGCCCTCCACTGCCACGAGGTAAAACCGGAAATTTCCAAGGTTTTTTCGGCTCCAGATCCTCGGGAAAAGTTTCCACATACTTTTCCATCTCGCGACGGACGATCTCCGCGAGGGAGATGTCCTTCGCCTTCGCGATGCTGCGAAGCCGCTTGAAAAGGGGATCAGGTAGCTGGATTTGCGTTCTGGTCATGTCGTCAAAGTAATGTATGAGACAATCAGGCGTCAAGTGGGGTGTGGCGCGGCGCGCAAAGTACGCGGCGTCGGGAGGGCTTGATGGGGTAGTGGGACATGGTTGGCCGGATGATCCCGCAGACGAAGGCCTCCGGGGGGGAGATACTGTCCGGTAGGCACGGCGCCCGCAAGCCCTTTGAAGAGTGGGAATCCCTCGGAAAAGGGCTGGTTCAGCGCGTTTTCAGGAGGATCGGGCTGCAACGTCTCTTGTGAAGCGCTTGATCAATAGGCAATGCTTACTTCACAAACACCACCTGTCCACCCTCCATCGCCGCACGGATCACATCGCCATCGACGAATTTTCCTTCAAGCACATCCAGAGAAAGCGGATCTAACAGATGATGCTGGATCGCCCGTTTCAGGGGGCGCGCGCCATAGACCGGATCGTATCCTTGGTTGCCGACGAATTCCTTCACCTCTTCGGAAAGCGCGAGGCCTAGCCCCTGTGCCGCGAGGCGTTTCCTCACGCGTTCCAGCTGGAGATCGACGATGGTTGTGAGATCCCCTCGGTTGAGGCGGTCGAAGATCACGATCTCATCGATGCGGTTGATGAACTCCGGGCGGAAATGGCCGCGCAGCGCCTCGGTGACCAGCGCCTCGCGCTGCTCCGCGTTGTCCTCGTTGAGGATGAACTGCGAGCCGATATTCGAGGTCATGATCAGCACGGTGTTGCGGAAATCCACCGTCCGCCCCTGCCCGTCGGTGATGCGGCCGTCATCCAGCACCTGGAGCAGAACATTGAAGACATCGGGATGCGCTTTCTCGATCTCATCGAACAGCACGACCGAATACGGCTTACGCCGCACGTGCTCGGAAAGCTGCCCGCCCTGGTCGTAGCCGACGTATCCCGGAGGCGCACCGATCAGCCGCGAGACGCTGTGTTTCTCCATGTATTCCGACATGTCGATGCGGATCATCGCGCCTTCGTCGTCGAAAAGAAATTCCGCGAGTGCCTTGGAAAGCTCGGTTTTCCCGACACCGGTAGGCCCCAGGAAAAGGAAGGAACCGATGGGGCGGTTCTCGTCCTGCAAGCCCGCCCGCGCGCGACGCACCGCATTCGCCACGGCCTTGATCGCTTTTTTCTGACCCACCACCCGGTCGCCGAGCCGCGCCTCCATGGTCACGAGTTTCTGTTTCTCGCCTTCCTGCAAACGGTTCACCGGGATGCCCGTCCATGAGGAAACGACGCGCGAAATATCCTCCTCGGTGACCTCCTCCTTGAGCATCGCGCCGTTTTTCTGAAGCTCCAGCAAGCCTGACTGCGCCGTCTCCAGCGCCTTCGCCGCCTCGGGTAAATCGCCGTATTGGATCTGCGAGGCGCGCGTCAGATCGCCGATGCGCTGCGCCTTCTCCACATCGGTCTTGAGCGAGTCGATCTTCTCCTGGGCGATTCGCACCTGGTCGATGACCGCCTTCTCATTGCGCCACTGCGCCATCAGGCCGGAGGATTGCTCTTTGAGGTTCGCCTGTTCCTCCTTCACCTTTTCCAACCGCGCCTCAGAGGCCTTGTCCTTCTCTTTCTCCAAGGCTTTTTTCTCCATCTCGAGCTGCATGATCTGCCGCTCCAGCACATCGATTTCGGTCGGCATCGAGTCGAGTTCGATTTTCAAACGCGAGGACGCCTCATCGATCAGATCCACCGCCTTGTCCGGCAGGAAACGGTCGGAAATGTAGCGGTCGGATAGCACGGCCGCGGCGACGATCGCGCCGTCCTGAATGCGCACGCCGTGATGGACTTCGTAGCGTTCCTTCAGCCCGCGCAGGATCGCGATGGTGTCCTCAACAGACGGCTCGCCGACCATCACCGGCTGGAACCGACGCTCCAGCGCCGCGTCTTTCTCAATGTATTTCCGGTATTCCTCCAGCGTCGTCGCGCCGATGGCATGCAGTTCCCCGCGCGCGAGCTGGGGCTTGAGCATGTTCGATGCGTCCGCCGCGCCCTCCGCGGCACCGGCGCCGACGATGGTGTGAAGCTCGTCGATGAAGAGGATGATCTTGCCCTCCGCCTCGGTGACCTCTTTCAAAAACGCTTTGAGCCTTTCCTCGAACTCGCCGCGGAATTTCGCGCCGGCCAGCATCGAGCCGATGTCCATAGAGACGACTTTTTTATCCTTCATCGAATCCGGCACGTCGCCGGAAACGATGCGCCGCGCCAGCCCTTCCACGATGGCCGTCTTGCCGACGCCCGGCTCGCCGATGAGCACCGGGTTGTTCTTTGTCCGCCGGGAAAGCACCTGGAGCACGCGCCGGATCTCGTGGTCGCGCCCGATCACCGGATCGATCTTTCCCGCCCGCGCCCGGGCTGTTAGATCGGTGCCGTATTTCTCCAAGGTCTGGTATTTTCCCTCGGGATCGGCATCGGTCACTTTCTGCGGACCGCGCACCTCGTTCACCGCCGCCTCGGCCTTTTTCTGGTCCAGTCCCGCCTCTTTCAGCAGCTTGCCCACCGGGGAATCGCCTTTCAGTGAACCTAACAGGAAATGCTCCACCGAGAGGAAATCGTCGCCCATTTTCTCGCGCACCTTGTCCGCCTCATCGAGCGTCGCCCGCAGGCCCGCGCTGATCTGCGGCTGCGTGGTCGCGCCCTGGACGCTGACTTCCTTCGCTAGCGCCGCCGCCACCGCGACCTTGATCTGCGCCACATCGATCCCGGCCTTCTGCAAAATCGGCGTGGCGATGCCGCCCTCCTGTTGCAGCAGCGCGAGCAGCACATGGGCGCTTTTCAATTCCGGATGCGACGATTTCGAGGCCAGCCCCTGAGCGGTCTGGAGCGCCTCCTGGAGTTTCTGTGTGAGTTTATCGAGTGCCATGGGTTCGGAAAGTTGGGGTTCGTGCGGGATCTGTTCTAACAGCAGCCGCCAGCCTTACTCTACCCGGAATTCTCCTCTCCGCAAGCGAACGGAAGGCGCGCATCCTCTCAAATGCAACGCGTGGATTTGCACCTCTGAGTCCGATACG
>CAMBTF010000087.1 GCA_945870545.1 Akkermansia muciniphila | reverse complement strand
AGTCTGTATCCGTTGCGGGAGAGGGCCTCGGAGCGGTCGCGCGCCTCGGCGGGATCAAGGGAGGAATTGAGAAAAGTGGCGGAGATGCCGAAGGCGGTGAGGGAATCGACCTGATCTTTCATCAGCGCAATGAGCGGGGAGATGACGAGGGTGAGGCCGTCCCCGGCGAGGGCGGGGAGTTGGAAGGTAAGGGATTTCCCGGCGCCTGTGGGGAGGATGGCGACGACGTCCTTTCCGGCCATGGTGGCAGACATGATTTCCAACTGGAGAGGGCGGAAGGAATCATAGCCGAAGAATTGCTTCAGTAGGGGGGCAAGCAGGCTGTGCATGATTAATAGGTTGGGAAATTTTTCCCCTAGGCAAGAGAAAAGTGTTTCTATGAACAGTTTTTTAATCAGATACGCTATTGCGACTTACCGAGAGTATGCAAAACATCTCGAGCACGATTCCAGCCATCGCATTCCTTATCGTCGGTCTCGTCCTCCTTGTTTACTCCGCTGATTTCCTTGTGAAGGGAGCATACAATCTTGCGGCGGCGGTCGGAGTCTCGATTTTCCTGTATGTTCTCTCGATGGACGTGCTGATCTCGCGGGTGGACGGGATCGTCCTTTCCGGAAACGAAAAACCCTGCCTAGACATTTTCGGAGTGGCGATTAGTTTTTCCCACCCGAGAGGAAACCCTCCGGAAAGACGCAGACCATGTCCGATTCCCCGAACAACACCCCGCAACCGCCCAGCCCGAACCGCGCCTCCGGCGACAACAACGGCTTCAACTGGCGGGTGCTCGCCCTTTTCAGTCTCGCCCTCGTGATCCTCGGGGTAGCCTTTTTCGGCCCGCAGATGAACCCGCAGGCGAAAACAATGAGCTATGCCGAGTTCCGCACCGCGCTCGACCAAGAGCGCGTGGTTCTGGAGAACCCGAAGCAACCGTTGACCGTCAACACCAGCGACACCGCCTTCGACGCAACGATCACCGGCTGGGTGAAGCCCGAGCTGTTGAAACCGAAGGACGCTGAGGGCGTTCGCTCCGATTTCCGCGTTCCCGTGAATCTCGATCTCCAAGGCGAAGAAATCCGCGAACTGCTCGGCGAAAACATCCGCATGGAGCGCGTGTCGGAAGCGCCCATCGAGGGCGACATGGAGACCCTTTCCCTCGCCCAGTTCAGGAAATCCCTCGCGCTCGGCGAGGTCAAGGCGAAGGATCTGCAGAACCCGCTCCGCATCCTCACCACGGATGACAGCTCGAACGCCATGCTGGCCGGCACCCGCGAGGTCATTGCGAACATGGAGGTTCCGAAAGGCGAGGACGGCAAGCCCAAGGCGGCCGAGCCTTTCTCCGTAAGCGTTTCCGCCAGCATCCTCGGCCGTGAGCTTGAATCGCTCCTGAAAGATAAGGCGCAATACAAGCGCTCCTCCGACTACCTCAGCAAGGCGCTGTTCACCTTCCTGCCCTTCCTGCTCATCATTCTCCTGCTGTTTTTCCTCTTCCGCCAGCAGATGAAATCCGCCGGCCGCGGCGCGATGTCCTTTGGAAAATCCAAGGCGCGCCTGCTCACCATGGATCGCAACAAGGTCACCTTCAAGGACGTCGCCGGCATCCAGGAGGCGAAGGAGGAGCTGTTTGAGATCGTCGATTTCCTCCGCGATCCCAAGAAGTTCCAGAAACTCGGCGGCTCCATCCCCAAGGGCGTGCTGATGGTCGGCTCGCCGGGAACGGGAAAAACCCTGCTCGCCCGCGCGATCGCCGGGGAGGCGGATGTGCCGTTCTTCTCCATCTCAGGTTCCGACTTCGTGGAGATGTTCGTCGGTGTCGGTGCTTCCCGTGTGCGCGACATGTTCGAGCAGGGGAAAAAGAACGCACCCTGCCTGATTTTCATCGATGAGATCGACGCCGTAGGACGCCACCGCGGCCACGGCATGGGTGGCGGCCACGATGAGCGCGAGCAGACGCTCAACCAGCTTCTTGTCGAGATGGACGGCTTCGACACCCAGGAGGGTGTCATCATCATCGCCGCCACGAACCGCCCGGACGTCCTCGACCCCGCGCTGCTGCGCCCCGGCCGTTTCGACCGCCAGGTCACCGTTTCCCTTCCCGATGTGAACGGGCGCGAGGAAATCCTCCGCGTCCATGTGAAGAAGATCAAACTCGCTGCGAACACCGACCTCGCGCGTATCGCCCGAGGCACGCCCGGTTTCTCCGGCGCCGAGCTCGCAAACCTCGTCAACGAAGCCGCCCTTCTCGCCGCGCGCAAAGGCCTTACCGCCGTGACCTTGGACGAAATGGAAGAAGCCCGCGACAAGGTGCGCTGGGGGCGCGAGCGCCGCTCGCTCGCCATGTCCGACAAGGAAAAAATCGGCACCGCTTGGCACGAGGCGGGCCACGCCTACCTGAACATGGTGCTGCCGCACACCCACCCGCTCCACAAGGTCACCATCATCCCCCGCGGCCCCTTCCTCGGCGCGACGATGTTCCTGCCCGACGGCGACAAGTATTCCACCCAGAAAAAGGAAGCGCTCGCCAGCCTCATCGTCACGATGGGCGGCCGCATCGCGGAAGGTTTCCACTCGGACGACGTTTCCAACGGAGCCTCCGGCGACATCCGCCAGGCCACCTCACTCGCCCGCAACATGGTCTGCGAATGGGGTATGTCCGATGTCCTCGGCATGGTCGAATACGGCGAGGGCGACAGCCCCGTCTTCCTCGCCCGTGACATGAACAAGAGCCGCAACTACTCGGAGGAAACCGCCCGGGTCATCGACGGCGAGATCAAGAAATTCATCGACAACGCCTTCAACGAAGCCACCCGCGTCCTTACCGACAACCGCGATGTGGTGGAGAAAATCGCCCTCGCTCTTCTCGAATTCGAGACCCTCGACGCCAGCCACCTGCGCGACATCATTGACCACGGCGAGATGAAAAACCCGCCCAGCGCCCCCAAGCCGCCACCCGTCCCCGACTCCATGTCGAAAAAACCGGCCCCCAAGAAAGCCGAGAGCGACAGGCCTGAAGACGACGGCCCGATCCCGGGTGCGGTGGGTGCGCCGGCGTGAGGTATTCACAGGGCGGAATTGACCTCCGCCTGTTTTTCACTACTGTTCGGATATGCCAATGACATCCATTGCGGCACATTACGACGGAAAGCAGGTTCTCTTCGATGAAGAAGTGGATCTCCGCCCACACACCCGCCTGTTGGTGACCATCTTGGAGGATCAGGATTCGGATCGTCAGGAGTTCCTCTCTCTCGCCGCCACCGCGTTAGCCGATTCCTACGGAGAGGATGAGGTCGAATACTCCGAAGCAGATTTGAAATCATGAAGCCCGGCGACGTGGTTCTTGCGAGGCTGCAGCAGTCGGATGGCAAGCTCAAAACCCGTCCGGCGCTCGTATTGGCAAACATGCCGCCTTATGGGGATCATCTGCTCGCTGGCGTCAGTTCCCAATTGCGCCATGAGGTCAAGGGCTTGGATGAGATCATTTCCCCGACCGATCAGGACTATCCCGCAAGCGGACTGAAAGTCGCATCTCTCATCCGCATGGGCATGATCGCAACGCTTCCCTCAAACGCGATCCTTGGTCGTGTTGGTTCAATTTCCTCATTACGGCTCACAAGACTGATGGGAAATTTCATCGCCGCCATGAAAGTGACGTGAGGTGACGAACTCACCCCAGCCACTCCGCCACCCTCTCCGCCGCGCGGCGGTGCGTGCCGTGCTCGCCGAGTTTCGCGCTGACCTCGCCCAGCCGCCCGACGAGCGCCTGGCGTTTCTCATCGTTCGAAAGGATATCCCGCACCCATGCGCTGACCGCCGGCGCGGCGGCATCCGCCTGAATGAATTCCTCCACGACCTTCTCGTCCGCGAGGATGTTCACGATGCCGATGTATTTGATCTTCACCAGCATCTTGCCGAGGAGATAGGTCGTCCATGCCATCTTGTAAACGAGGCAGTAGGGCAGTCCGAAGCATGCCGCCTCTAGGGTGGCCGTGCCGCTGGCGATGACTCCGCAGGCAGCGCGTTGCATGAGTTCGTGGCTGCCGCCGTCGGTCAGCGTGATCCAATCCTCCGCACCCGCCTCCGCGATCATCCCGCGCATGGTTTGCGCGAGTTTCGGTGTCGCTGCGGGAACCGAAAATTTCAGGTCGCCGCGCCATCTCCGCAGCGCTGCCGCGGTTTCCAACATCATCGGGAAAAGTTTCGCGATCTCGCGCTCACGGCTGCCGGGGAAAAGTCCGATGAGATCCGGATCCCTTCCGCCCTCGATCCGTTTTTCCGAAAGCTCGTCCACCAGCGGATGGCCGACGTGGGTGGTTTTGAGCCCGGCGTTTTCGAAAATGGGTTTCTCGAAAGGGAACAGGCAGAGCATCTCGTCGAGGAGATCGACCATCTTCGGGATGCGTTTTTTGTTCCATGCCCAGACCTGCGGGCTGATGTAATATACCTGTTTGGTTTCCGGCAGGGCTTCCTTCACCGCTTTCGCGAAGCGCAGGTTGAAACCGGGGTAATCGACGAGCAGAAGCACATCCGGCTTCTGGAGCTTGATCTCCGCCAGCATCTCTTCGAAGCGCTCCTTGAACCAGCCGTAGCGTTTCAGCACCTCGATCACGCCCATCACCGCCGCGTCCTCCACCCAGTCCTTCGTCCCGCCGCCGCTGACCTCTTTCATTTCCGGCCCGCCCGCGCCGCAGATCTCCAGCGGCTCCACCATCCCGGTGAGTTCACGTAACAACCCGGCGGCATGCGCATCCCCGCTCATTTCCCCCGCGACGACATAGATCCGCTTCACGGAAAAAAACCTACCCAATCCGCACCCCGCGCTACAACCTCCAATCCGACCACGGGACGCGCCCGTAAAAATCCGGTGAATACAAACCGTCATCATCACGTATCCCTACCATGAAAGCCTTCCTTTTTATCCTAGGTCTGGTCACCGCAGGCATCCTTGGCTACTCCTCCGAACCTTGGTTCCGGCTGGCTCTCACCGGCAAGACACCCGGCGAAAAGCCCTCCATCTCATATCCCGCCCAGGCACCAGCCGCGCAACCGGCCATCGATCTTGCGAAAATTCCATCGGATCGGCTCCCCGCGAAAGTCATGCTGAAAGCCGAGGCCGAACTCACTGACAGCGCCTCCGACCTCAAGGTCAAGGTGTCCGCCGGAAGCCAGATCAACCTGATCCGCCTTGAAGGCGCGAACGTGATCATCAGCCCGGGAGCGGGTTCTTTCGAGGGGAAAATCCCGATTGACCAGACCGATCTCATGGAGCAACTCGCCGCCATGCCGGACACCCCGCCGCCTGCCGAACCTACTCCAGAACCTTCTCCAGAACCTACTCCAGAACCTACTCCAGAACCTACTCCAGAACCTACTCCAGAACCTTCTCCAGAACCTTCTCCAGAACCTTCTCCAGAACCCGCGCCAGAGCCCGAACCAACTCCCGCGCCAGAAGCCGCTGCCGCAGGCTCCGGTGATCCCGTCGCGATCATGAAAGCCAGCATCCAAGCGGGCGAGATTAAGGAATTTTCCTTCGATCAGGTTCTCGAATGGCAGCCCGGCGAGGGAACGGAAACGATCGACGGCCAAGGCTACCAAACCGGCATCGCATCCTACAAGGCGGAGACGGTTTTCGGTGTGAAAACGATCCAGGCCAAGGCACTCATCCAGGGCGGCAAGGTAGTCCGCTGGCTCTGGCCCAAGAGCGGCATGGAAATCAAATAAGTAGCTGAGGCGTCCCGCCTCCAAGTCATCCCCATTCCTTCCCCATGTCCCCCCGCGAAGCCATCCTCGCCCTCAACCTCCTGCCTTCGTTCGGTCCCGTCCGCATCACCCGCCTGCTTGAGGCTTTTGGCGATGCCGAGAGCGTTCTCAACGCCCCGGCGAAGAGCCTGCTGCGCGTGGAAGGCATCGGCCCGGAGACGGCGAAGCTCATCTCCTCTTGGCAGGATCACGTCGATCCCGCGAAGGAGCTCGCCGAGGCGGTGGAGCGGGGCATCGCCATCATCACCCGCGAGGATCCCTCTTATCCGAAGCACCTGCTCCAGGCCTACGACGCACCCATCCTGCTGTATGTCTGGGGGGAAATCACCGCCCGCGACCGCCATGCCATCAGCGTCGTCGGTTCGCGCCGCGCCACGACCTACGGCGTCAACGCCACCCGCAAGCTCACCTACCAGCTCGCCCACGCCGGTTTCACCATCGTCTCCGGCCTCGCCCGCGGCATCGATACCGCCGCGCACGAGTCTGCGCTCGCTGCGAAAGGCCGCACCATCGCGGTCGTCGGCTCCGGTTTGGCGCGGCTCTACCCGCCGGAAAACCTGGCCCTCGCGCAAAAGATCGCCGATGGCAACGGCGCGGTGATTTCCGAGTTTCCCCTGCACCGGGAGCCCGACAAGCAGACCTTCCCCATGCGCAACCGCATCGTCGCCGCGTGGTGCCAAGCTCTGCTCGTCACCGAGTGCCCCGCCTGGTCCGGCTCACTCATCACCGCAAACCTCGCCTCCGAATACGGCAAGCCCATCTTCGCCGTCCCCGGTCCCATCGACAAACCCTCCTCCGCCGGCTGCAACCAGCTCATCCGCGACGGCGCCACCCTCGTCTCCGACGCCTCCCACATCATCGACGACATGGGCGATCTGCCCTTCGCCCGCAGCAACGAACTACCCCTCACGGAAACTCGCGAAGAACCCGAACTCCCGCCCGAAGAAGCCGCCGTCCTCGCCGCCATGCCCGCCGGCGACGAGATGTCCATCGACACCCTCATCCAGCACAGCGGCCTGCCCTCATCCGCCGTTACCGCCGCCCTTTTCAAACTCGAACTCCGCCGCCTCGTCCGCCCGCTGCCAGGCTTCCGGTTCATCCGGAGGTAAGAAGGGGAAGGAGCTGAATTTGCGATTTTTAGACCGTCTGCCAAAAGTCCTGTGGTATTGAATCGTTGCTGGGCATTCCAGCCCTAGGCCGTTCTGGGGGAATCTTGCCCCAACCTTCCAAATAAACTCGAAAACCGAAATTGAACCACGGATGGCACGGAAAGGCACGGATGAAGAAAGAGTTATGGAAACGTTTTCAAACCTGTTTGGTGT